>JARBUQ010000152.1 GCA_029239545.1 Paenibacillus sp. | reverse complement strand
GCGCTTCATTATAAGCCTCCAACACACGATTTCATCTACATGCTGCTGAGCCTGACTTCCATACAACTTTCACGGAATGCTCGGGCAGCGTTTTATGTTCTCTAGTATACCAAATAATTCATCAATCAAGAAAAAAAACCCATCGGAACGCATGAGCGCCCTCCAAAGGGTCAACATTACCGGAACCGTCTCCACTGGTCGCCCAGCTTTCTAAACCAATCCTCCACATCGGGAAGATGTTCCTGTTCGTCCAGCATTTTCCCCAAATACAAGCAAACCGAAATAATAAAAGCGACGACCAGCATATCCCAGAAGCCGAAAAACAAATAGATAATGGCTAGGAACAAACCTACTGAGGCTCCTATAATCTTGCCCTTGTGCCGTACCCAAATTTCCTCCCGCATGGAGAAGATCACCTCTATTCGACTCGGCTTTTAAATGATGTGCTCTGTGTAACATTAGCAACAAACACCGACACTTGCGCCACAGGTATTCCCGTTACGTCTTCCAAATGTCCCTTGACTGACCGTTGAACCTCTTCGGACAAGTCGGGTATCGAGTTCTCTCCATCTACCAAAGCGCGAATCATAATTTCTAATCCTGCATCGGTTACGGCCACTCTTGCTTTCAAATCCTTGACACCACGTACACGTCCTGCTGCCTTGAGAGATAAGTTCTCCACCGTTTCAAGCGAAATCCGGATATCTCCATAGTCAGTCCTCTGGTCGATAGAAGGAACCTGGGATCTGCCTCTGCGAATAGCCACATAGAAGAAACGGCAGGTCACAAGAAGGGTGAACAAGGCAAGTGCAATAATCGGGTAAGCTACCGACTCGGTATAATACAAGTCATACACAAAATCGCCTGCCGTATCAATTGGAACAAAGCCGAATGCTGCGACTAATAAAAAGACGAGAGCCACTCCCACAAATAACGTATAGATAAACAGGAGTAACCGATCCAAAATTTTTACCACGATGCTTGTCCCCTTCCGGCATGGAGTAAACCCCCTGACTTCCGTTAGGGGGTTCGTATAACTTACACCCGAGGCGAGCCTCCGTCAATCCGGCGTTCGCTTCGAGGCATTTTCGCACCGCGCGCAGCTCCCAGTGCGCGGTGCGAAGTCAACCTTACTTAACCCGTTGCAGGGTAACGTCTTCTTCATCCTGCTTGACTGTCGACTTGAAATGTACATCGTGAATGTGCACATTCACTTCCACAACATGAAGACCTGTCATCGATTCGATCGCGTGTTTCACATTGCGCTGAATCTCGCTTGCCACTTCAGGAATTCGATTGCCGAATTCTATGATGATCGAGACATCTACAGCCGCTTCACGCTGTCCCACTTCCACCTTGACGCCCTTGGATAAATTTTTGCGTCCTAACAACTCAGCGATACCGCCAGCGAAACCACCGCTCATACCGGCGACACCTGACACTTCAATCGTAGCCAAGCCCGCAATAACTTCAATGACTTCAGGTGCGATCTGGATGGTGCCGATATCCGTCTTTTCGTAATCCGCAGCTAATGTTGTCATGGTTACACCTCCTAAGCATTCACTTAGCATTTACGAGTAAATGCGCCTCTCAAGCATGTCTTAATTAATAACTATACCATTTCACCAATTTTATGACAAATGATCGGGAAACACTGTTGAAACACTGCGTAACTTTCGTTCTTTAAGAGCCGAATGTTATGTGATCACTACTATCTCCCAGTTATTCTTTAAGAATTCGAGTCGTTCACGTCATGCTCCTCAAGGAATTTGATATCAAACGTTCCGGCGTGGAACATCTTGTGATCCAGCAGCTTAAGATGGAACGGAATGGTTGTGTGAATGCCTTCTACAGCGAACTCGGCAAGTGCCCGACGCATCCGGTCAATCGCTTCCTCGCGCGTATGTCCCCATACAATCAGCTTGGCAATCATGGAATCATAATGAGGGGATATCGTATACCCTGGATAAGCGGCGCTGTCTACACGAACTCCGAAGCCTCCTGGAGGCAAATAAAAACCGATCTGACCTGCGGACGGCATGAAATTACGCTCAGGATCTTCTGCATTGATTCTGCATTCAATCGACCAGCCGTTAATCTTGATATCCTCTTGGACAAAAGAAAGCGGATCTCCCTCGGCTACCCGAATCATTTCCTTAACGATATCCACACCTGTAATCATCTCAGTCACCGGATGCTCTACCTGAATCCGCGTGTTCATCTCCATGAAATAAAAGTTGCCGTCTGGTCCCAGCAGGAACTCAAGCGTACCTGCTCCCGAGTAATGAACAGCTTGAGCAGCGCGAACCGCAGCTTCTCCCATCGCCTGGCGAGTTTCCTCAGTCAGTACCGGACAAGGAGCCTCTTCGAGAAGCTTCTGTCTACGGCGTTGAATGGAGCAGTCCCGTTCACCAAGGTGAACCACATTACCGTGTTTGTCGGCTATAATCTGAATCTCCACATGCTTCATGCCCGTCAAGTATTTCTCCAGATAAACACCGGCATTGCCAAATGCTTTCTCTGCCTCTTGTTGAGCTTGAGTAATTTGCTGAACCAGCGACTCCTCATCGTCAGCGATGCGAATGCCCTTGCCGCCTCCGCCTGCAGTTGCCTTGATAATGAGCGGGTAACCAATCTCCCGGCCAAGACGAATCGCTTCCTGGATATCCTCCACGATGCCATCCGAACCTGGAATGATTGGAACTCCTGCATCCTTCATCGTCTGCTTGGCGACGGACTTGTCGCCCATACGGTTAATCGCATCCGGAGACGGGCCTATGAACGTAATGTTGCATGATTCGCAGATCTCTGCGAAATCAGCGTTCTCCGCAAGAAAGCCATAACCTGGATGAATCGCATCCGATTCTGTAAGCGTGGCTACGCTCATAATGTTCGTGAAATTCAAGTAGCTGTCCTTCGAAAGTGTAGGCCCGATACAATAAGCTTCATCAGCCAATCGGACATGCAGTGCTTCACGATCTGCTTCTGAGAACACAGCTACCGTATAAATGCCCATTTCGCGGCAAGCGCGAATGATCCGCACCGCAATCTCACCGCGGTTCGCGATCAATACTTTATGAAACTTCATCTCTCATGTTCCTCCAGTTATTCCGGTTTCACCAAGAACAAAGCCTGATTGTATTCCACAAGCTGGCCGTCTTCCACCAAGATATCGACGATTTCTCCTCTGATCTCAGCATCAATCGGATTCATTAGCTTCATAGCTTCGACAATACATACAGCTGTTTTCTCAGTAACCTTGTCTCCAATGGAGACGAAGGGTGCAGCACCAGGCGAGGAAGCCTTGTAGAAAGTTCCTACCATGGGTGATTTAATCGTATGTAAACCTGCTGCTGCGTTCGCTTGCTGTGTTTGTTCTGCAGTTGGCGCTGCTGAAGTGGATGCATAGTCTGCCGGCGGTTGAGCAGCTGGAGCCTGCACATAAGTAGGCTGAGCGGCTGGCGCATGGGTAACCACAACAGATTCTGTCTTGCCTGCCTTGCGAATGAACAGCCGTGTTCCCTCATTCTCAATTTCAAGCTCCGATACGGAGGTCTGATCGATTAGTTTGACCAATTCTTTTATCTCACTTAGTTTAAACATCCAAATGTTCACTCCTTCAAGAATTGGGAAGCATGTCCCCGGTGTCGAGCAACGTATGTATTATATCACAATGAAGAATAACACATAAAGATGATTATACCTCACGAACGCCGACGGGGGAATCTATTGTTTCAAGGAATTTCTACAAGGACTGTGTCGAATCCTTTGATGAACGATAGGAGGTTTTGCCGAAACAGCAAAAAAACCAAAATTTTTATGCTCCAGGACCGGCCCAATAACGAAGAGGCTCCGGCACGTGGCTATGCCGAAACCCCTTCCCAGCAGCATCTGTTCAGTCATACGAACCGAACCTAAGAGCTTATTGCACGTATTGGATGGAAATTTTATCTGCGCCCACGTTCAGCTCCTTCATGACCAGATCTACGATGGATACACCTTGACTTTTCTCCAGCTTGGCAGCTTGCACTACAACTTTCCATTTACTGCCCTCTTGCAGAACCAGTGCGTTGCTGAAGTCTTTGCCTAACAAATCCTCAACACTCGCTACTCGTGCTTCCTGATCCTGGATCATATCGAGCTCGGTCAGAGCCTTTTGGACTTCCTCCGTAGTTTTCTTGGAATCCAGACTAACCGTCATCCATTTCTCCACCAGAATGCCGAGCTCTTCCTGGCGCTTCATTTGAGCGGTTTTGAAATAGTCGGAGCCTGTCATGGCTGTATTAGCTACTTGCTTCAACACTTCTGCGTCTGTTTTTTTGGTTGCATCCGTCGTAGCAGCGCCTGTGCTTGAATTAGTACCCGTTACCCCAGCGGAAGTTGGTTGGGACTTGGTTTCTTGGCCGGCATCCTTAGTTACGGTGTCTACTTTAATTTCATTGCCGAGAATTTGGTTATTGGCAACTTCCACTTCATTAACATCCTCAGTAAACAAGTAATAAGCAGATAATACCACCATTAAGCTAAGCATCGAAACCAGCCATACTGTTTGTCGTTTCGCATTCATTGTTCCATTCCTCCTGATAATTGGTTTTATATAAGTTGAAGATGCTCGCATTACTTTTTTTTATTCCATTTACTGTTTTCTCGGAAGCACGGATATGCGATGGGGCGGCACATCCAATCCCCTGCTGACAGCCTCTACAATCATTTGCTTGACCGTTACGTTCTCGGCACCTTTGGCTACCACAACGACCCCCCTTATTTTGGGTTTTATGCGTTTCACGATGATGGGGGTCTGATTACCCGAGAGCTCATAGAGCACAACCTCCCCGCTTCTCGTTACTTCGGTTATGTTGCGATGAGATCCATTCGTATCTTTCTCGGTCGTTATTTGCTGCGTTTCCTTGGTGTTGTTCTGAACGATCGTCTCATCGGTAGACTCTATCGTAACAAGCACATCCGAATCCCCCACCCCTACGATACTTTGTAAAATATCCTTGATGGCCGACTGGTAGGCATGCTCATAATCACTGAACCCCACTGCATCCTTATTGTCTTTCCCGATAAATGTCTGCTTGACCTCTTCTTCGGGGGAAGCTCGACCCTCTGGCAGGATGTCCACATTTTTGACGGTTAAAAAGGAATTCATCAGCATCAGAGCAACTCCGATTAATCCTATCAGCATTAACCACCGGAAGGCCGAGATTCGTTTCCCCCCTGCCGGTCCGCCTCCGATCCATTTCTCCATCAACTGTGTCCATTTTCCCATGAGCTCACCTCACTTTCCGCTGCTCCGATTCGTAGTACAACTGGGCTTGGTCCCGTTTCAACTGCCATTGCTGCGTCAAGAGCTCATAGATCCGTGTCTTAGCTTCTTGCTCAGACTGCTTCAAGCGCTCTGCGGTTTCCTGTGCTGATTTCGCACCTGCCTGAACGTCTCCGACAAGCACTTGAATTTGTACAGGCTTCACCGGATTGACCGGCTGCATCGAGCTTTTCGATTCTTCTTCTTTCTTAAGCGGTTGGTCCTTGCTCACATTGATAGCCCCATCTATGTTATAAAGGATGGCCTGCATCTTGTGGATGTAAGGCTTTCCGTTGTTGTCCGATTGAATCTCAACACTTACATTTTTTACAGAAACACCGTTTATCGTCTCTATACTGCTTTTCAGTTCCGAAGATAACCTTGCTTCCAGAAGCTGAACGGTCTGCTGCTCATTCACCGTTCTTATTTGATTACCCTCCTGCAGAACCGACTCCAGAGGTTTCATCTTCGCAGCACCCACCGACTCCTTCGAGGCAATACCCATCAATGAGGGAAGCTGCTCTACAGACGCTGTCAGCTTGCCGGGATCGAAGCTTTTCTGGAACAGCGAGAAGAGAGGGGTCAATAAGGTCAGCAGAATGAATAGACCCAGAACCGTTCTTACATAGCGTTGAAGGCCATTGTTAGGCAGCAGCAGATCTACAAAGGCAGCTAGCATAATCACGATAATAATCTGCTTCAGCCAGTCGCTCATCCAGGCAATCATAGGCGATCTCAACCTCCTGAAGGGTGTATTGAACCACGAATTTGGGTTGAGCTCTGTCAGCGCATCATGACAGTCAGATTGGCGGCAGTAATGATGATTGTGATGGCCAGGAAGAACATGAGCCCTACAGCGGCTAATGCCGCAAATACATAGATCAGACTTTTGCCAATTGTTTGCAGGCAGTTCACTATTGGGTTGGCTCCCAGCGGCTGCATAACGGCTCCGGCAATATGATATATCAGGGCAAGTGTAAGTATTTTGAGCGCCGGGAAAGCACATAAGAACACGATCATGACAACTCCGGCAAGCCCTACAGCATTTTTCACCAGGAGTGAAGCTCCGATTACCGTATCCGATGCATCCGAGAACATCCGTCCCACTACCGGAACGAAATTGCCTGTGATGAATTTGGCCGTTCTAAGCGTTACTCCATCGGTTACAGCTCCAGTCCCTCCCTGCACCGAGATGACGCCGAGAAACACCGTTACGACAACCCCCAGCAGCCCGACGCTTATATTTCTTAACAGATTGGCCAGGTTCGTGACTTGGTACTTGTCGCTTATGGAGCTGACGATATGCAGCAAGGTCGAGAAGAATAACAGTGGGAAAATGACCGTATAGATCAAAGTCCCGATCGTATGAATCATAAAAATAATCAACGGATGCATAACCGTAACGGTCACCACATTGCCCATGGAAGCAAGCAAGGCCAGCAGGAGCGGAATGACTGCAATCATAAAGTGAATCATCGTTTCGATCGCTTCTTTGGCATATCCGATCGCAACATTGAAGCTGTTAATCGCCAGCAAGAGCAGCACCATGTAGGAGATCGCGTAAGCAATCTTGCTTACTGTATTTCGTTCAAAGGCACTCTGCAGCGTCTCAAGGATCATACTGAATACCGTCAGCACTACGATGGAGGCAAGCAGCTTGCCGTTGTACAGTAGCTCATGGAAGAAGTAGTTGATAAATGCCGACACAATCGATTTGAAGCTGAAGCCGTCCTTCCCTGGAACAAGAAGATCCATGAACTTCGGTGTCTTGCTCTCAGGAAAATAGCCTCCATATTCTTTCATCAGCTGGTTCCAATAAGTCTCAACCTGATCAGTAGGCAGATGCTCTGCCTGGGTTTCAATCAAAGCATTGCCTGGAGAAGCAAGCTGTGTCAGGCTAGAGGCTTGACTGGCGCCAGCCGCACTGGCGGTTGACAAGCCCGCTATAGCAGGCAGGAGGAACATTAGAAGAAACAGGCAGGCAAGGATGCATAAGACATGATTTCCTCGTTGCAAGCCATTTGTTCGGACTGCAGGTGTGACAGCGGGCTTAAGAAGGATCTTCTTGCACGATGAGTGGCGCGAATTAACTGGGTTCATTGCCTCTACTCCTGTCCCTTCTTATGCCGGCAGCAGCTTCACGACCGTCTCTACGATGACTGTAATAATTGGAATCGCCATTACCATGATGATGACTTTGCCAGCCAGCTCGATCTTGGAGGCAATGGACTCTTGTCCTGCATCCCTGACGATCTGGGCTCCAAACTCTGCGATATAGGCGATGCCGATAATTTTCAGAATCGTCTTGAGGAAGACGAGATTAATATTGGATTGGGATGCAAGCTGCTCCAGCACTTGGATGACCGCTGATATTTTGCCAATCAGGAAAAGGAAGATGAAGATGCCGGTTACCGTTGACAACAGAAAAGCGAATAAAGGCTTTTGTTCCTTCAAAATCAGGGACAGAATGGTGACGATAAAGCCCAGGCCGACTACTTGGATAATTTCCACGTTGGTTCACCTACTGGAACAGGAAGATCGTTTTGATTTCCTTGAATAGGTCGTCCAGCAAACTGACGACCATGAACAGGACAACGACGAAGCCGATGACTGTAACCCAGTGCGCCATGTCTTCCTTCCCCATTTGCTTGAGCACCGTATGAATCATGGCGATGATGATTCCGATGCCGGCGATCTGAAAGATCGCATTTACGTCCACGTTCATGTCGGGCACCTCTCCTAGTACATCAAAATGACGATGAACGCTCCGGCCAACAATCCGAGGCTTCTCCACATTTTCTCGTAGCGCCTCTGCTCCTCCCAAGCGTTCTGCTCTTCAGCCTGCAGCAAGCTCGCAGCAAGCTTGAGATGCTTCACTTGATCCTCGCGGTCCGTTATTCCGAGCGTGTAGCCTAATTGGTTCCACACCTCCCGCTCATTAGCTTTGAGCGAGGTATGCTTCCAGTGCAGACGAACCGCTTCATGCCAGCTAGCCTTCGCTGTCGCACCATCCGTCTCCATTCGTTCGGCCGCTTCTCGAAGCATGCCTCCGAGCGGCTCACCGAGCTGTGGAGCAATTCTGCGAAGCGCGTCGACTAATGGTGTGAAGCCGTACACCATCTCTGTCTCGAGACGCTGCAGCACGTGAATGAGCTGGCGAATCTGTCTCGGCCTGCGGGCGAATTGCGCTGCCTGGGCCAGCCCGAACAAGGTCGCGGCCGCAAGGACCATCACCGCCCCGATCAGCTTCAGCATGGCGGAATCTCCTTGCCGGCAGGGGCAATGGCGACCGCCGCATACCGCCGCGCTGCTGCTGTTGACGCGCTGCTCGCGCCTGGCGGGCCGCCGCCGAGGCGCTGAAGCAGGCGGCCCGCCGCGTCGCAGACGTCGGCTTGCACGCCGCTCGCGCTGCCGGGGATGCGCCGCAGCGTGACGATGCGGGCGAACAGCCCGGCCGTGAGCAGCTGGCGCAGGGCGGGCCGCCTTGCCGCGTCGTCGGCGTTCAGGCCGTGTGCGGTCGCGGCGACGATAATGCCGGCATGCAGCGCCTCTTCGATGGCCTCAGCGTCCTCCTGTCGGCCAATCTCATCTACGACGATGACGTCTGGTGACATCGACCGAATCAGCATCATCATGCCTTCTGCCTTC
>JARBUQ010000151.1 GCA_029239545.1 Paenibacillus sp. | reverse complement strand
ATGTATCTGAAAAATCATCTATATTCTCTGCTGTTGTCCATTCATCCGCTCAGGGCAGATGATCGAGCCTCCTCATTGCCACAACCAAGGCTGCAACGGTTCGAACTCGTCGAGGATGGTGGCTGTAATGATCAAGCGCTGATTTTTCCGTCATTTATCACTTTTTACGCTGCCGGCTAGTGGGGGGATTCTCTTCGGAGAGAAGGGGGAGTCGTCCAGATGTCGAAAATTTCGACATAGACAGGCAGAAAAGGCCGGTTTGAAGGCGCAGGTGTCGAAAATTTGTACATCTGCGAGTCGAAAACAGGGGTAGTGGGCCTCAAAAAGCCTTATTTTACTCAAAAAGCCGCCAAAAGTAGGTTCAGATGTCGAAAGGGTATACATCTGAACCTTAAACAGGCAGTTTTAGTCGGTCTGTGTATAAAATTTCGACATCTGCTTTAGTTAGTTAAAGTGAATGGGGTGGAGGAGCAGGAGAATGTTGTTGGTTAGTAGAAGTGGCTACTTCACCCTCTCGCCATTCACCAGTAATCTTGCTCTTGGTCAACAATTGATTCACTTCATCAATCGCAGCCTGGCCGCCCTTGTCGAGGAATTCCTTGACCGCTTTATCCCAATCGGCAATCGGCTCATTCCCCATAATCATCTTCGTATGGTGCAGATTCATCAGAGCGAGCAGCTCGGTTTCCTTTTCTGCCCCTATTTTGGCGTGAATGCTGTTGATCGGATCGACATAAAATTTGACGGTTTTCAAGGCATCGACTGTAGTCGTATCAAAGAAATTAATACCCAGCTCATAAGCTCTTCTGACGAATATCTCCGCCTGTGTGCTGTTTACAGAATGGCCAAAGGTGCGCCAGCTCCCTAAGCTGATTTCACTGATTTTGAGTCCGCTGCTGCCTAATCTTCTGTATCTCATCGATTTTCCTCCCACATGACTGTATGATACCGTAAACTTAGCAAACCCGATCGTGCACGTAAACCATATAAATGTTCGTTCTTTCCTAATAAATACGGTATTCGAACAAAGAGATAATAAACAAACAAACGACGGTTATGTCGGTCGAATGAAAGTAATGAGAACATCGTCATGTATAGTTCAATGCTCCTGACTCTCCCGATTCCGTCTGCAAATGCAGGAAAAATGCAACATATGTCGAATACTGACGTTAGCTTCAATTCGCACGTTCAAACCATAGTTAAGGGACTGAATACCTAAATGAATAGAGACATGCTGGAAGTCCAACGTCTACTAATTTCCCATGGCATCTTAATCAGCTTCTCAGGCAAGCTTACACAAGCTTTGATCGTGGAATATGGGGAAGCTGTGAAAACGTACCTGGAGACAGATAACCGTCCTCAGAATGAAGCTTTTAGTATTTTTTCCTTATTTATTGAACAGACCCAGAACATCAACAATTACTGTGCATCCAAAGCACACTGTCCTCGCTATGAAGCGATTCTGCATTCAAGTATTGTTACAATCGGAAGAATGGATGCAAGCTTCTACGTTTGCTCAGGGAATTTGATTGACAATGATGATATTGAGACGCTGAAGGCTCATTTGGATACGATTATCGGGCAGGATAAAACGGGTCTGAAGGCGATGTACAAGAGCAAGCTGAAGCAAGATCTTTCCTTGGAAAGCGCTGGGGCAGGACTTGGGTTGATCGATATGGCGCGCAAAGCGACTGTTCCCCTCGAGTACTCCATTATTGAACAAGACGACTCGCTTTCTTTTTTTACACTTAAGGCTATTGTATAGGGGTGCAGCTATGGAGAGATTAGTGATTACCAGCACGAAAAGTACACCTGAAGTAAACTTCGATCCAGATAACGGTTTGCTTATAATCAGAGGTCAATCCTATCCGGAGAACGCATATAAATTTTATGAGCCGCTATTGAATTGGTTGGATGAATATTTGGACAAGGTGCATGCCGATACAGTTGTTTCTATTGAGCTGCAATTGCCTTACATCAACACTAGCAGTACCAAGTGCTTCATGCTGCTTTTGGAGAAATTGGATGCAGCCTTCCTGGGAGGCAGTAAGGTTCAGGTCCAGTGGAGCTATAATGAAGATAATGAGAGCGAGCTGGAGTGTGCAGAGGAGTTCAAAGAGGACCTAAGCATTCCGTTCTACATTACACCGAAGGAAGAGCAGCAATGACACGTCCTGCAAGGATGCCGGGGGACAATGCTTCCCCATTGAACGATTCGGTCTCCAGCTTCAAACCGGAGTTCGACAAAGGTGTAACGAAGGTTATGATTCTGGCTAGCGCTTTAATCGTATTCTCTATGCTCCTGATAGGCACCTTCGTCTATCAGTTTACGGAACGAGAGGTTGTCAAGAAGCTGAAAAGCAAAGATCTGGTCACTATGGCAGAGGCCATCTCGCTTAAAGTAGATGCACGAATTGACAAAGCTGTTGAAACCTCTTTGTCGCTAGCCCATGATCCTATCCTCCTGGAATGGCTGGCTTCAGGTGAGCAGGATGAGAAGCTTGCGAAGATGCTGTTCGAGAAAACAGGGTATTACACGAAGGAGCGTAATTACAGCACGGCCTTCATTGTGAGTGAGCAAACCCTCCAGTATTGGGACCAGAATGGCGGGCTGGTCGATCAGATGTCCATGAATGATCCGGATGATAAGTGGTTTTTTGATTCTCTTGCTTCGGGGCATGCGGCGGCTGTCAATTTCGATTACAATAAGGAGTTAGGTGACACATTCGCATTCGTGAATACGTTGGTCGGCTCATTATCATCACCATCTGCTGTAGTAGGAGTGGGGATGAATCTGCACAAGCTGTCAGATGACTTTGCCGCCTACAAGGACGGTCGAGGGATCAATCTATGGCTGATCGATAAGCAAGGCATGATCTATTTGTCTGATGCGTATGAGGATAATGGCAAAAATCTTCGTGATATTATTGCGGAGTCAGGATATAGGCAAGTGTTAGGCGACGCTTACGAAGATCAAGTGCAGGTAATTGAATATAAGGATCAAACGGGCAAACGGTTAGACCTTATCAGCTATCCGCTTCTTTCAACCGATCTCAATCTCCTGGTCGAGATTGAGCGTCAGGAGACGATTGCGTTCCTTCAGACGATCAAATGGAACACCGTTCTGGCTGTTTCGATCTCCATTCTGGCTATTGTGTTTTTCTTTTTCTATATTTCTCGCAAGCTGGCTAACCCGTATAAACGCACGCTTGAGCTTAATCAACACTTGGAGGAGCAGGTCGTGCTGAGAACCAAAGAGCTTTCTGAACGGAATCAGGACATTCTCGACAGCATCAATTATGCCAAATTGCTGCAGCAATCCGTTCTCCCGACTGATATACAGCTGCAGAAGCAGCTTGAGGAGCATTTCGTAATCTGGCGTCCCCGTGATGTGGTAGGAGGCGACTTTTACTGGATGAAGAAAATCGGGGATCAGACGCTGATAGCTGTAGGGGATTGCACAGGGCATGGAGTTCCCGGAGCATTCATGACGCTGCTTGCAGTATCCGCACTGAACCGGATTGTGGATAAGGATCATGGAATTGCTGAGGATCCAGCTTCCATTCTGGGCCAGTTGAATCGACTGCTGAAGGAAACGCTCCATCAGGAGGATCAGAAGGGGATTACTGACGATGGATTGGACTTGGGCCTTTGCTTGGTGGGGAAGGATCAAGTGGTATTTGCAGGTGCAGCATGCTCCTTGTATCGATTGGATGATGAGGGTCTGCATATATGGAAGGGAGATCGCAAATCGATCGGCTATCGAAGGACCCCGGAGGATTACAGCTATACGAATCATATGCTGCCTGCAGCTGGAGCAAAGTATTACATGACCACGGACGGTTTTTATGACCAGAATGGCGGGGATCGCGATTATTCGTTTAACAAGAATCGGTTTGCCGAGATGATTGTTCGATATGGCAGCCATTCTCTGGAGGAGCAGCGGGAGCTGTTCGTGAAGGAGCTGGAAACCTATATGGGTGGAGAGCGCCAGCGTGATGATATTACAGTTGTTTCATTCCGAACGAGTCAGTCGTTCAAAAACGAGCAGAACGGAGGAGGGCTGTCGTGAAACCGGATGAGACGCGGAACCAGATTTATGACCATGAATTGTCCGTGCTCGAGAGATTCCGTCAGGAATTGAACAAACCGCGAGCTGGATTTACCGACCGTGACCTGCTGAAGGAATTCGAAGCCTTACTCAACGAATACGAGAAATTGTTCAAAATGTCGAAAAAGATCTCGGCCATCAGTGATGCCCAGAGCAGGGTGCTTAACCAACGGGAGAGCGACATCAAGAACTTGCTGGACCATGCCAATCAAGGCTTCTTATCATTCGGATCCAATCTGCGGGTCAATCCAAATCATAGTCGGGAGTGCTCACACATATTTGGGCATCGTATTAGCGGATGGGACATTGGAGAGCTGCTTTATGCAGATGATCCGGAAGGAATGCAACTGCTGCAGGATCAACTAAGGGAGCTGTTCGAAGCGCCCATTGAGCAGATTAATGAGCGAATTACTCAGCTTCCTGATCGTGTCGAGCTTAAAGCCAAAAAAATTAATGTGGAGTACAAAGGGATCCATTCCGCCGGCGGGCTGACAGAAGAGCGTTTGATCATGCTCATTCTGACGGATGTTACGGAGCAGTTGGAAACCCAGGACAGAATCCATTACTTAAGCACACATGATATCCTTACTTCCCTTTATAATCGCTTCTACCTAGAAAAGGTGCTCGAAGAGAAGCCCTTTCTTGAACATCTGCCATTAAGCATGCTTGTTATTGACATTAACGGACTGAAGCTGGCCAATGACGTATTCGGTCATCGTACGGGTGATCAGCTGTTAATTCATGCTTCAAGACTGCTGCTGCGGGTTTTTGGCGATGCGGCTATCGTAACGAGATGGGGCGGCGATGAATTTGTTGTCCTGCTGCCGAATACAGACGAAGCTATGTGCACGGAATGGATGGAGCGGCTGCAAGCAGCCTGCAAATCGGAGAAGGTAGGAGCCGTGCAGGTTAGTATGGCAGTTGGCAGTGCGGTTGTAACCTCTCAGGATGAAACTCTTACAGAGTCATTCATGAATGCCGAGAAAAATATGTATAAGCAAAAGCTGCTTGAGAATAAGCGATTCCGTAAAGATTTAATAGAAGGAGTTACGGAGGAGCTAATCAGTCAGGGCGTGCAATCGGCGGCACACTTAAGTCGAATGACGGATCAGGCGGTTGAATTCACCCATTATCTGGGGTTGGGCAATAACCCGAATGAGACCAAATTGCTGCATAACCTCGTCAAGCTGCATGATGTAGGCAATCTGGCACTGCCTAACCATATTCTAGACAAAACAACCCCGCTGGATGATGAGGAATGGGAGATCGTTAAGACACACAGTGAAATTGGGTATCGAATGGCACAGTCTGTCGGAGAATGGGAGCTGGCCGATGCGATATTAGGGATGCACGAGAGATGGGATGGGACTGGTTATCCATATGCTCTTGCAGGCGAGCAGATTCCGTATTATTCGCGATTGCTGGCCATTCTCGATGCGTTCGATGTTATGACGAATGCTCAGGCTTACAAACAGGCGATTTCCACGGAGGAAGCGCTTGAAGCCATCAAGGAGGCTGCTGGCAAGCAGTTCGATCCACAGCTTGTAGATGCATATTTGCAATGGAGCCATATGAATCGGGAGCAGGCTTGGAATAGCAGCGTGGAACACTCTTGATTTTCTTCAGTTGAACGAAAGAAAACTCAGTCCCACCGATGAGCCCACCTGTCTGCCTTCCGTGCGTCCAACTGAACTCAAGGACCCTGCTGGTTAACTTCCAGTGGGGTTTTTCTTGTCGTCTTATTAGCCATAAGTTTCTGGGAGGAAGACCGAAGGGGACTCTCCTTTATTCGGTTCCTTGACGGGGTGGCGGGAAATTAGTTGCTTTTTCGCAAATAAATGAACGTAGACTGCCTGCTCGGGAGTCTGGCCCTCCTGCGGATAGCGAGGGCTCGCTAGTAAAGCAAACTTAACTAATAGCAAACCAAATATCACAATTCCAAGTCCCAAAAGGAGGCAAACGAGAAATAGTAAACTCATCTTAGACTATTGGTTAAGGCAGCTTAGCTAATAGCATAACTTGGGTTAACTAACTGGTACATTAGTCCTCGAATTAATAGATTTAGTAAGGATAGCTTCGTTAATAACGAAGCTATCCTTACTAATGCAGGCAGAATGGTGGAAAGGGATGGATATCCGGGGGAGCGACAAGCTGGTCGAGAGACGCCAAGGACCGTCAGGTGATCTTTCTGAACGATTTTTCCTACTAACAAAGCATGGAGAGACTTGCAATCTATTACTTCCAAGCACTTGTCCGTTTATGTTCGGTTTCTGTCAAATTTTGTTGTAATGACTGCCAAATAATACTATAATACACCTACAGAAACATGAGTCAAGAGGGGGTCTTATGACATATAAATCGAAGTTATTCGCCGTGTTTTTTGTGTTATTCATAGGTATGATCTCCTTGCTCAGCTACTCTATTTATACGATCCAGCATCTCAAGGGCGCCATTAACCAAATTGTCAATGAACAATACCAAAAGGTAGAGTATACGACTACTATTCGCAATGAAGTGAATGCGCTTGCAAAGTCGCTAAGAAACTATTTGTTATCCGGAACGGCGCCTTTAGGTCAGCAATATTTGGCTGCAGTAGGTCAAGCGCAGGAGAAAGGGGCTGTCGCCTTATTAGCTCTGGATAAGATGACCCATGATGAGAATGGCGTCATACTGATCAAAGAGCTCAAGACTGCAGCAACCGAGTATCTGATCTTTCAGCAAAATGTGATCAAGATTATTAAGGAAGGCAGAACCGTTGAAGCCGGTGACCTGCTCACAAATGACGGTCAGAAGTATCAGCAGACCTTGTTCGACCTCGTTGAACATCTGGTTTCGATTAATAAGCTGGCCATGGACCGGGCGGTTGATCAATCGTCTTCTTTGTACAGGGAATCCTTGATTATTCTTGGCTGTTCTGCTTTCTTGTTCTTCCTTCTGGGGGCTATTCTAACTTATATGGTTACCAGACAGCTTTCCTCAGGGCTCAGCAAGGTGTCCAAGGTGATGCAGAACTTTTCGAGCGGTAATGGTGTTGATGGAACCAGGCTGGCCGTAACTTCACAGGATGAGATAGGCGTAGTCTCCCACGCATTTAATCAAATGGCAGATGCCTTGGAAGCGCAAGGGGCTCGTGAGAAGCAATGGTCCAATCAATTGGCGGAGAGTGCCTGGCTTCACGAGAATATGGCCAAGCTGTTCACTTCCATCCAGGAAATAGATGATATACAGACCGCGGTTGAGAATACGCTGCGAGAGATTATGCCGCAGTTAAACGCATCCCTCGGTGTTATTTATGTAGTCGCGGAAGATTCAATCCATAATGAGGCTTATCTGGAGCGCGTGGCCAGTTATCCCGCGTATGAGTCCAGGCAGCGGGAACGTGTGAGGCTTGGAGAAGGTCTAGTCGGACAATGTGGCTATGACAAGCGAATGATCGAAATGACCGAACCTCCTGCAGGTTACTTCATAATCGAATCTGGACTTGGCTCAGCAGAGCCGAGGCATATTGTAATCCTTCCTCTATTAGTTGGCGGGACGCTCGAAGGGGTATTGGAGCTAGCGAGCCTGCATAAGTTCTCCGTGATCCAAATGGAATTTATAGTCCAGATGTCCACATTGCTGGCTATTCATATCAACAAGATTAAAGATAAAAACCAGATCAGCAGTCTGCTAGTACAATCACAGCGCGTATCGAAGGATCTCCAGGAGCAATCGGATGAGTTGTTATTGCAGCAGGACATATTGGCTCAAGTGAATGCAGAGCTGGAGGAGCATACGGCGGCTCTGGAGGAATCGGAGAATCAATTGCAAATACAGCAGGCCGATCTGGAAAGTATTAATGAGGAGTTAAGAGAGAAGTCGCTCAAGCTTGAGGAAAGCAATCAATTGTATCAATTGCAGAATCAAGAGCTTGAACAAACGACCAAGGACCTTGAGCAAAAAACAGTTGATCTAATGGAAGCGATCAGTTATAAAGCGATCTTCTTGGCCAATATGTCTCATGAGCTAAGAACCCCGCTTAACAGCCTGCTGATTCTTGCCAAACACTTGGCGGACAATAAGGATTCGAATCTGACGGCGAAGCAAGTGGAGTATGCCCTCACGATCTACTCATCAGGCAGAGATCTGCTCGTTCTGATTAATGAGATTCTGGATCTGGCCAAGGTTGAATCAAGGAAAGTGGAAGTGATCCGCGACCGAATCGAGCTTCAAGAGGTGCTTGGCTTCGTTTATAGAAGCTTTGAACCGATTGCCCAGCAGCAAGCCATCCAATTTTATTGCAACAACGAGGAGGGGCTGCCCTCCTACATTTATTCCGACAAGCAGAAGCTGCTGCAAATATTGCAAAATCTGCTTTCCAATGCGTTCAAATTCACGGAGCAGGGCAGTGTAAGGTTCTCGATTGGCTTGAACTCTGTAGTTTCGTATCCAGGTATCAAGTCCGATCTTCCAATAATCGAGTTCACTGTAACGGATAGCGGAATCGGGATTGAGCAGGATAAGCAGGATGTTGTATTCGAGGCCTTCGTCCAAGCAGATGGAACGACCAGCCGCAAATATGGCGGGACGGGTCTCGGGTTGTCTATCAGTAAGGAATTGGCTGCTCTACTGGGCGGTGAAATTCAACTGAAGAGCAAGATTGGGGAAGGAAGCACCTTCACCCTTCTGCTGCCTGTGGAAATACCTGCGGGACTCGGTGCTCTCGAGGCAGCGGCATCATCAGAACCGGAAGTTGAGATCATTCATGAGCCGCAGATTCAGATGCAAACCAAGCCGATCCGCAATAAGCTCGATAACCGGACCCTTCTTTTAGTGGATGATGATATTCGCAACGTATTTGCCTTGTCGAGT
>JARBUQ010000150.1 GCA_029239545.1 Paenibacillus sp. | reverse complement strand
CAGCTGTTTTCTGTGAAAAATATAAATTTTGGTCAACACACACGCCTCCCCGAGATTTTTCGCACTGAGCGCATCTCCCAGCACGCGGTACGAATTGGATGACAGCAGGCAAGCCTGCCTGTCTCTTCTGCTATTACCCTATGCATAGGCTTGTCAGTACATGCCTGTCTCGTGGCTCGAATCGGTTCATGCTCCAAGAAGATGCGGTTATCCTGTTACATATGGTAGAATGGTAGGAGACATCTGGCGGAGAGAGCATTTGAAGCTGGATATGGTCAAAATATAGGAAAGTAGGAACGGAATCGAATGATGGATGTCGTACACCACTTGATTGACACGGCGACTGAATGGATCACGCATTTGGGAGCATGGGGAATTATGCTAGGACTTATGATTGAGATAATACCTAGTGAGATTGTATTGGCATTTGGAGGATATTTGGTATCAACGGGTGACATTAATTTCTGGACGGCGGTTCTGTTCGGGGTAATCGGGGGGACGATCGCGCAAATATTCGTGTATTGGATCGGCAGATACGGCGGAAGACCTTTTCTTGAAAAGTACGGCAAGTACATATTAATCTCAAAGCATCATATTGATTTATCGGAGCAATGGTTCAAACGTTATGGCTCAGGAGTTGTTTTCACAGCCAGATTCATACCTGTGGTACGGCATGCCATCTCGATTCCTGCCGGAATCGTGAGGATGCCGCTGCTCAAATTCACCATTTTAACCACACTGGCCGTCATTCCATGGTCTATTTTCTTCGTGTACTTGGGTATGAAATTAGGGGAGAATTGGGAGACGATTGACGAGAAGGCTGCACCCTACGTGAAGACGATTATGTGGGTGGTTATCGCTCTGATTGTGTTGTATATCGCCTATAAGCTATGGAAACGCGGGAAAAAGAAAGCATTCACCAGCGGCTACAAGGCGGCCGACAATCATAACACCGCCCGCGAGCTGCAGGGACTCGGTTCTGCTTATCGCATCATCAGCGGGCGTCAAGTTCAATCCGGGAGTGCTTCACAGACGATTGAGCATCTTGCAGTGGGCCCCAATGGGGTGTTCCACATTGAGACCAAGCCTTGGTCGGGAGATATCCTGTTCACTGAGCCCGGTGCTGATTTGTCAGGCAAGCGGGAGCTTGCAAGTGCTGCGCCAGCAGTCGATGCTGGAGTGAAGGAGGATCCAACCGCACAATCCTATCGTTATGAGTTCGTGCTGAAGGAGCTATTCCGTGAGAACCAGGTGCTGGCTGATGTAGTAGGCGTAATCTGTTTTCCTCATCCTGATGCTCGTCTGGTTGGGAGAAGTCCTGTATTCACTGCGGTTAAGCCGGATCAATTGGTTAGTTTCATGAAGGGCTACAAGCCTAAGCATCCGCTCACGGACAGTCAAGTCAGCGAGATTGCCAGCTTGATCGAACAGCACAGTAAGCCGGTAAATCGCAAGTAAGAGGATAATCAATGGAAGAAGAAGGCTAAGGGAAGTTTGAATCCAGATTGTTGGTGAAATGCTCAGGCATTTGCTACAATATATCTTAAGGAATTCATTCTGACATCCGCTTAAACAATCCAATTCGTGTCTGAACAGGCACACCATAATGGAGGGTATACGATGAGCACTACGAATTTGTCTGATAAGCTGGGTAAGGGAATTTCACCACAGCAATTCATGGATGGAATGAATAAGAACCAGGAGAAATTCCTGGAATGGTACAACGCTTTCCAATGGGAGAATGAGGATGACCGTGAGTTCTTCGCTTCCTTGAGCAACCGCGATGATCTGCGTTGTCTGATCCTTGCTGCTGAATGGTGCGGGGATGTGGTGCGCAATGTACCTGTAGTCTTCCATGCGCTTGCTGACTCTGGTATTCCGACGGAGATCCTCATTATGGAAGAACATCTCGACACAATGGAGCAGTTTCTGACAGGCGGCGGGCGTGCTATTCCGATTGTAATCTTCGCTGATACAGGCGGATTCGTATTGGGTCACTGGGGACCTCGACCTCAGCACGTGCAAGCGGTTATGACGAGCTTCAAGCAAGCGAACCCCGACCGGACTGCCGCGGATTACGAAGAGAAGATCAAAGTAGCTCGCACTGAGATGATGGCGCAGTATGGTGAAGGTACGGGCTATCAGCAGGTTATAGTTCGAGAGCTGCGCGAGCTGTTATCAGACTTTTAATGAACGGATGACACTATATGTTGAAGATTGAGAAGTTCGAGTTAGGCCCGATTGGAACGAATGCTTATCTGCTCAGCACAGAGGACGGGAAGCGCGGTGTTATTATTGACCCGGGGATGAATCCGAAGTCATTGGTGAAGCGAATTGGCGACATGCATATTGAAGCCATTCTGCTCACACATGCTCATTTCGATCATATTGGCGGTGTAGATGAGATCCGCAAGCTCAAAGGCTGCCCTGTCTATCTGCATGACGCAGAGGCGGATTGGCTGACAGACCCTAAGAAGAACGGCTCCGCTCGTTGGCCGGATCTGGGTGCTCCCATTGCGAGCACGCCTGCTGAATATGCACTTGATGGCGGTATGACCTTGGAGCTGTTGGATGAGAAGCTTCAGGTTTTCTACACGCCAGGACATTCGCCGGGAAGCGTAAGCTTCCTCTACGCAGACAAGCATCTGTTCAGCGGTGATGTGCTGTTCAAGCTGTCCGTAGGCCGGACTGATTTGGCAGGCGGGAACGAGCGTCAGCTGCTGGATTCGATTCACGGTACGTTATTTGACCTCGCTGATGACGTTCAGGTATACCCGGGTCATGGCGGCAAAACAACGATCGGGTTCGAGCGTACGAACAATCCTTATTTGTAAGAAGCAGCGGATGAGCGAGTCTCTAGATGGTTAGAGGCTCGTTTTCTGTAGTAATTGAACAATGACGTATAAATGAACAGCGTTTTTTACATAATAGGGTGCAATCAGAAAGCAGCTGTCTCATGTACTCTATTAACTAGAGGCAAGGAGAAGCCAATTTTGTAGAAGTGAAAGGTAGGTAATGGACATGCAAAAGGCAGATGGAATGAATTATGCACCTCAAGGCAAGCCGTCACCGGTCGTAAAGCCTGGAGAGTTCGTATTTGCTGCAATGGGACTTGATCATGGTCATATATTCGGGATGTGTAATGGATTAATTGAAGCGGGGGCCGAGCTGAAATGGGTTTATGATCCCGATCCAGATAAAGTGGCTAATTTCGTTGCCAAATTCCCTCAAGTGAAAGCAGCTAATGATGCTGAGCAAATTCTTCAGGATCCAGAGGTTCGTTTGATCGCGGCAGCGGCTGTCCCTTCTGAGCGTGGTCCCCTCGGGATCAAGGTGATGGAGCATGGCAAGGATTATTTCACGGATAAGGCTCCATTCACTACACTTGAGCAATTGCAGCAAGCAAAGGCCAAGACGGATAGCACGGGCTTGAAATATGCCGTGTATTTCAGTGAGCGGCTGCACGTGGAAAGTGCTGTTCATGCAGGAGCATTGATTAACGACGGAGCAATCGGCCGTGTTCTTCAGGTAATCGGCTTAGGTCCGCATCGCTTGAACCTGCCATCTCGTCCGGATTGGTTTTTCCAATTAGAGAAGTATGGCGGTATATTATGCGATATTGGCAGTCATCAGATCGAGCAGTACCTTTCCTTCTCGGGTGCCAAGGATGCACAAGTTGTGCACAGCAAGATCGCGAACTATAACAACAAGAGCTATCCGGAGTTTCAGGATTTCGGTGATGCTACTCTGATTGGCGATAACGGGTCTACGAATTATTTTCGTGTGGACTGGTTCACTCCCGACGGGCTTGGTACTTGGGGAGACGGACGCACCATTATAATGGGGACGAACGGGTATATAGAGCTTCGCAAATATATTAATATTGCCCACAGCGGCACTTCGGACCATCTGTATCTGGTGAATAACGAGGGCGAGCAGCATATGGAGCTGAAGGGCAAAGTCGGTTATCCTTACTTCGGGCAGCTCGTGCTGGACTGCCTCAACCGTACGGAGAATGCAATGACCCAGGCACATGCCTTCAAAGCGGCTGAGCTGTGCTTAATCGCGCAGAAGCAGGCTGTGCAGGTGGAGTAGACCGAATTTAGTAACCTCTGGAGTGTAATATTATCCAGAGGTTTTTTTTATTTCAGCGGAACGTCTGTCCTCTTAGACAGATCGCTAGCAGCAGAACATTGCCCAAATGGTGTCACTTGATGTTAAAATAATAGGGTGACAACAGGTTGAGAAGAGAAGAGGCTAGCCAAAAAGAAGGAGTCGGATTCGATGGAAACCTATTTTGAAGTGGGGGCAGCGAAAGTCAATATTACTCCCCAATCGCCGATGCACCTCATACCGACAAGTCAGTTCCCGCGTAAGAGTATCGGAACTTCCAGACCTCTTCAGACCCGGGTGATTGTGACGCAGACCGGTCGCGAAGCGGATCGGCAGCAAGCCGTGTTCGTCTCCGCCGATCTTATCTTTCTGCCGAGAAACAGTATTGCAAGCTTGCGCAAGCAAATTTTCACTAAGTGGGGAATTGCGGAATCGTCCATTTTGCTTCATGCGACACATACGCATTCTTCACCCTATCCCGCTTACGGTTATTATGCCTCGGTCTATGACAGTACGCTCGATGAGGAGTTTGACAATTACATCAAGGGGGTCGAGGCGGCGGTAATGGAGGGGATAGGCAATGCGCTGAATGGGCTGGAGCCGGTAACCATTGAACGCGGAAGCGGGCAATGCCTATTCTCCTCCTACAGGCGCAAGGAGGAGGAGGGGAAATGGGTGATGGCGCCTAACGATAAGGGTCCGAATGATCAGGAGGTGTCTGTCATCCGTTTCAAGAAGCGGAACGGGACGACGAAAGCTCTCATGGTCCATTATACCTGTCATCCGACGACAACGTACGAGGACTTCTACTCCTCCGATTATCCGGGGACAGCGATGGACTTAATCGAAGAACGACTTGAAGCGGACGCGGTATCGATGTTCCTGCAAGGATGCTGCGGGGACATCAGGCCCGGAATCATCCGGGAAGGGCACTATGTTCATGGTTCCGAATCAGATGTGCTGCGACTGGCCGGATTGCTTGCAGAAGAAGTGACCGCCGTGCTGGAACGACCCCTGTCTTCTGTGAAGCCCTCCCACTTGATTTCCCGTAGCCAACAGGTGGAGCTGCCATTTCGTACTGTCCCTTCGATGGACGAGCTGGAAGCCAATCAAGATGATCCGGGACTTATGGGGAGATGGAGCCGGAAGCTGCTGGCCAATCCACAATTTCTTACCTCTCACGATACATTGGAGCTGACTTATATACAATTGGCTAACGAACTGTCGTTCCTTGCCATGAGTGGGGAGATGGTTGTTGCATACGGACTAAACATCAAGCAGGAATACAAAGGAACAACGATCCCGATCGGCTACACGAACGGCAACGCCGGTTATATTCCGACCGCAGAGCAATTGGAGCAAGGGGGGTACGAAGCGTATGATTTTTTTTATAAACAAGGTCTTCCGTCCCCTTATGATTCGCGTATTGAAGATTTAATTCGGGAAGCAATCAGTGAGCTTGTGCCTTCATCATGATGGCTAATGCTTGGACAAAATAAGAAGCGGCCAGGGACAACGTTCTATCAGGCTGAGTAATCACACCAATTGATCTTGGTGGAATGGGCTGGGCGGTTGTGGTTAACTCCACCAAGCTGCCGGATTGCAGATCCTGGCTCGCGAAGTCCCTGGTAATAAAAGAAATACCAAGCCCTCTGCGGGCGAATTCCAATAACAGGTCGACGCTTCCGACCTCCATGTCGGGCGTGAGCGTATACCCGTATGTATGTAGATAAGCGTTGAAAAAAGCTCTGGTGCGGCTCTGCTCAGACAGCATAACAAAGGGATGCTGCAGCAGCTCCCCGAGTGACAGCGAGGTGCTGCCAAGAAGACTCACGATCTCAGGAGCTGCGAGGAAGCATTCCTGGATCGGTTTGACTGCCTGCACCTGAACCTGCTGACTTGCCGCAGGCAGATGAACGACACCGCAGTCAATCGTTCCTTGCTGCAGCCGTGAAGAGATATCCTCGCTTTTCCCGTGAGAGAGAAGAATGCGGATGCCTGGATGCTCCCTGCGGAACTTGATGAGGAAAGGCAGCAAGTAGTATTTACACAAAGAATCGCTTGCTCCTAACCTCACGATCCCAGCGTGATAGGTTCGCATCTCGGTTATTTTACGTTCCCCGGCCTGCAGCAGCAAATACGATTGTTCCACGAAGTGATATAAAGCCTTACCCTCCTCGGTCAGCATTACTCCTTTGGCTTGACGTATGAACAGCCTCACTCCCAACTGATCCTCCAACTGCTTGATCGCATAGCTGGCACTCGGCTGTGTGATGAATAGTTGCTGCGCGGCTTTTGTAATGCTGCCTTCCTTGACCGCATGATAGAACACTTTATAATAATCCATTGCGCTCATAATATAGAACCTCTCTATGTTAGGGATAGAAAATACCAATTATTTTTATGTCTGGCTTCTATCTATAATAGGAAATAAGCACAATTCGTGCAACTTATTATGGGAGAGGTGTTCACATGGAAGAGTACCAACCAGCAGGCACCAACAACGCCCGTTCGCCGTGGGCCAGTAGCGGAGGCGTAGTGCAGGGAGAGCTTACGCTGCATCCGCCCATACATCCGCCAACAGGCGCTGTCATCCGTGTACCTGGCAGCAAAAGCCTCACGAACCGCGCTATTATTATGGCCGCTCTGGCGGAGGGTAAGTCGACGCTTCGCAATATGCTGCGGAGTGATGATTCCTACTGGTGTCTGGATGCGCTCAGAAGACTTGGAGTCCAATTTACTCCGGATGAGGAGGAACCGACAACGGTCACAATCGAGGGTGCAGGAGGGCAGTGGCTGAATAAATCAGGCTCGCTCTATATGGGAGCAGCCGGAACGATTGCCCGATTCCTGCCAGGTGCATTAGCTGCAGCCGAACAAGGGGAGTGGGTGCTGGAAGGGAGCGAGCGCCTCAGTGAACGACCTATTGCACCGTTAGTCGAGGCTCTTAACGCATTAGGCAGTCAGATTCACTACGTGAATGCAGACGGACAGCTGCCACTCAGGATTCAGGCTCGGGGCTTGAAGGGAGGCATGACGACGATTTCCGGCGCAGTATCGAGTCAATTCCTAAGCGGCTTATTGTTAGCCAGTCCTTATGCCGGCGGGACAATAGAGCTTCGGGTTTCGGACGGAGAAATTGTCCAACACGCATACGTGCAGCTAACAATCGAGTTAATGAAGCAGTTCGGAGTTGAAGTGGAGTCCAGTGCCAGCTTTGATCATTTCGTTGTGAGACCCCAGAGGTATGTGGCGCAGGACATTTTGTTAGAGTCGGATGTTTCGACCTGCTGTTATTTTTGGGCATATGCTGCATTGACGGGAGGCCGTGTTAAACTTTCGGGTATTCATCCCCATACGAATCAGCCTGATATCGGGATGCTTGCCTTACTGGAGCGGATGGGCTGTAAGGTGACCTACAATGAGGACGGGGAAGGCATTGAATTAATGGGACCAGCCTTAACGGAATTGAGGGGAGGGTTCACAGTAAGCATGAAGGAAATGTCTGACCAAACCTTGACCTTGGCTGTTTTGGCTGTGTTCGCGGACGCTCCCATAACAATTACGGATGTAGAGCATATTCGCGCTCATGAGTGTGACCGGATTCAAGCCATATGCGAGTCGTTGAACCTGCTGGGTATTCGGGTGGAGGAGCGGAAGGACGGTATGAAGATTTTTCCCGGCACTCCGCAGCCGCCTCTTAGTGCTATGAATACGTATGACGACCATCGTATGGCGATGTCGCTTGCACTAATCGGGGCGAGAGTGGGAGGCATTCGGTTAAGAGATCCGGGATGTGTGTCCAAAACTTGCCCAGATTACTTCGAGCAGCTGCGGAGTCTGGGGATGAGGGTGCAATAGTTGTGAGAATCAATCATAGATTGCTGTCAGCTAATCCGATTCACCACGCGTAAGCCTCAGGGGCAGGCTTGCCGGGACCCGGGAATATATTGTTTAATTCAACCATGGTATCCTCGGATAGTACAATGTCCACAGCTCTAAGGGCATTTTCGAACTGCTCCTGAGTTCTCGGGCCGATGATCGGTGCAGTCAATGCCGGATTCGCCAAGATCCAGGCCAAACCAACATTGGCTTCGCTTTCTCCCAGTTCCGAACAAAGGGCAGCGAAACGCTCCAATTGAATCCGTTTGGCGGCAATTGCATTGCTCTCATGTGAGGATCTGGAGCCTTTCTGCGGATTAAGCGCATTCCCGCCGAGCAGGCCTCCGGCAAGCGGACTCCATGCTACTACCCCGATTCCGTGATGTTGAGCTGATGGTAATACTTCAAGCTCTGGTTCCCTGCAAAACAAGCTATACTTATGCTGCTCGGACACCAGTCCCAGCATGTGGCGTGCCTTGGCTTCGGCTTGTGCGAGAGCAAGGTGCCAGCCCGCGAAGTTGCTGGAGCCAATATAATCGACAGTTCCTTGCTGAACCAACGATTGAAACACTTCCCACAGCTCTTCCCAAGTAGCGTTGCGTTCGATATGATGCATTTGGTACAACTCGATATGATCCGTCTGCAACCTTTTTAATGAGCCTTGAAGATGCCGACGAATTTTATAGGCAGACAGTCCGCTCTCCGAATTAGGTCCATCGTTAGGGTCTTCCATATTGCCGTACACTTTGGTGGCCAGAACGACGCGCTCACGCCTGCTGCCCCCCTGGGCGAACCATCGGCCTATAATCTCTTCCGTTAAGCCGCGTTTCTCGCCGCCGTATCCATTAGCTGTATCGAAAAAGTTAACTCCAGCATCCAGAGCGGCATCCATAATACGAAAAGCTTCTTTTTCATCCGTATTCTGGCCGAAATTCATCGTACCCAAGCACAGTCGACTCACTTTTAAACCTGTCCGTCCCAAATTCACAACCTTCATTA
>JARBUQ010000149.1 GCA_029239545.1 Paenibacillus sp. | reverse complement strand
ATTTGGCGTTCTAACGAACTCCAGCCGCCTTATTCCACGTGAAAAGCGGGAATTGAGACGATTTGGGGTCCCTTAACGCTGATACGATTCGTTACAGCTCCAGCAACGGCATTTTTGGCCGAATAGCGCTTCCTGAGTTCGTTATAGTCGGGGGTGAACGTCCTGCAGCAAGAGAGGGTCCCAGATTGTTCGCGATTCAGGAAATGGGGCACTCACCACCTTGCAGGTGACTTCGAGTCCCTCCCCTTTGTCTGACCAAATGGGTCTTACCCCCCATCCCAGCACAATGTCCCTAGCCGATAAGTATGTTTGCAGTTCGGAGAACAGGCTCTAGCCGACCTGAGCAGTAACAAATGAAAAGACAAGAGCGATCACAATGATACAAGAGTACTTAAGAGTAATTTTGATAGGATGTAAGCAGCTGTCGCGCCTGAACTCGGTTTGCTACAAGTTTGACTTTACATGGACAAATGGATGGACATAGGTGGAGAGGTTCAATTGTTCGGGGATGTATGTTAGATTAGGGAGAGCATAAAGACTAATTTAACAGGAGACTTTTATATATGATCAGGAGCGATACACAATTGCAAGGATTGGAACATGCAGAGCAGATGGGGCTAAATCGGCAGAAGGTATTGAATGCCTTTGACTGTTTAGATCAAGCTGTTCACGCACAAATCATACCTGGTGGCGTAGCTTCTGTAACCCGTCGAGGTTATACGATTACTTATACAACGGGAAGTGCCTCCATCCGCACAGAGCAGCACATGCCGGTCCAACTAAACACTTGTTATGACTGTGCATCCTTGACGAAGGTTGTGGTGACACTTCCGCTTGTGCTTCAACTGATAGAACGGGGAAGGCTCCGTCTGGATGATACGGTTGCTAACTACTTGCCAAGCTTCGCCACAGCGGGTAAAGCAGCTGTTACGGTGGGACAGCTGCTGACGCATACGGCGGGGCTCAAGCCGTTCATGAACCTGCACGCGCATGGTTGGACGCGCGAGGAGATGCTGGCTCGCGTGCTCGCTGAGCCGCTCGGGCACGAGCCCGGAACCCAGGTCGTTTACAGCGACCTGGGCTTCATCGTGCTCGGCCAGCTGGCCGAGCTGCTGCATGAGCAGCCGCTCGAGCAAGCGGCGGAGCGGCATGTGCTTATGCCGCTCGGAATGATGAGCAGCGGCTTCCGTCCGTTGCAGCAGCTCTCGCCCTCAGCGCCCACAGAGAGCATCTTCGCCCCAACGGAGTGGAGCGAAGATGCTCAGGCTTACCGCGTCGGCACAGTGCACGATGAGAACGCATCCGCGATGGGCGGCGTCAGCGGGCACGCGGGTTTGTTCTCTACTGTGCAGGACTTGTCGCGTTATGCGCTCATGTGGTTGAACGAGGGTGTTTCCTCGGATGGTGTTCGGATTTTATCGCCAGCGACCGTACGAGCGGCAATCCGCAGTCATACTGACGCACTGGCTTCAGGGAATCGGGGCTTGGGCTGGGTGCTGAAGGGGGATTCGTTCGATGCTTCTGGCGACCTGATGTCCTCGAAGAGCTATGGACATACTGGATTTACAGGCACGAGTCTGTACGTTGAACCGGAGTATGGACTAACCGTTGTGCTCCTTACGAACCGAGTACACTACGGCCGCTCGCAATCTGTAGCCCCGCTCAGGGCGTGCTTTCACAACGCAATATTGGGCTGCTTAAATGAGCAGTAATTTTAGACCATTTAGAGACTTTTTGATCGGAACATTTAGACACTTTAAAGACTTGTCTCTAAATTGCGACATAGCTTAAGATAGGATTAGGAACAAGAAAACTTATGTTTTGAAGGGAGTATTTTATGAAAACGATTAGCGAACTGGAAGCCAAATTGGCTGAGCCCTCTGAGGCGCTCGTACGTGATATTGCCGCCATTGACGGAGACATAATGCTGCTCGGCATCGGTGGTAAGATGGGGCCTAGCTTGGCGCGTCTGGCTCAAAATGCTTTGAAACAGGCAGGGGTAAGCAAAAAGATTTATGGGGCATCCCGTTTTTCCGATAAAGAGCTGAAAGCCGAGTTGGAAGCAGACGGAATAGAGACGATCTCTGTTGACTTGCTTAACGATAGCCAGCTTCAATCGCTGCCGGATGTTAAGAATGTTATTTATATGGCAGGCAACAAATTTGGAACAACAGGCAATGAGCATTTTACTTGGGCGATGAATTCTTACCTCCCTGGTCGTGTTGCTGAGAAATATCGCAATTCCCGTATTGTAGTATTCTCTACAGGTAATGTTTACCCTCTGACACCTGTTTATTCAGGTGGAGCAACTGAGAAGACGCCTCCGGGAGCAAACGGTGAGTACGGTATGTCTTGTCTGGGCCGTGAGCGCGTATTCGAGAGCTTCTCGCATAAATATGATATTCCTATGGCTATATATCGTTTGAACTATGCAATTGATCTTCGTTACGGGGTTCTTCTGGAAATGGCCAAATCGGTAAAAGCCGGCGAGCCAATCGATGTAACGATGGGGCATGCCAATGTGGTATGGCAAGGCGATGCCAATGAGTGGGCCATTCGTTGTCTGAACGTGTGCAGCACACCTCCGGCGGTATTCAATATGTCCGGTCCTGAGACGGTATCCTTGCGTTGGGTAGCCCAGGAATTCGCCAAACGTCTGGGAGTTCAACCTAACATAATCGGACAAGAAGCCGATACGGCGCTGTTGAGCAATAGCTCCAAGGCTCACCAAACATTCGGGTATCCGCGTGTAAGCTTGCTTCAAATGATTGACTGGATCGCGGAGTGGGTATTGGCAGACGGCAAAACATGGAACAAACCAACTCACTTCCAGGAAAGAGAGGGGAAATATTAAGCCATGGCACGTAAACCGTTAAGTACCGAGCAAGTGAAGGCGCTGCACGACGGTCTTGTAATCCCGGCTCAGCCTCTAGCCATTACGGAAGAGCGCAAGCTGGATGAAACTCACCAACGTGCACTTACACGTTACTATATCGCGGCTGGAGCAGGCGGAGTAGCAGTAGGCGTTCATTCCACACAATTCGAAATTCGCGAACCGCAATATAATCTGTATGAGCCGGTTCTGAAGCTGGCTGCTGAAGAAGTGGACAATGCCAAGCTGGATCGTCCATTCATCAAGGTTGCCGGGGTATGCGGTCCAACTCCCCAGGCTCTTAATGAAGCCGGCATCGCCGTCAGACTTGGTTATGACGCTGCTCTTGTGAGCATGGGCGGGCTGAAGGATTGGAGCGAAGAGCAGCATCTGGAGCGCATTCGTGCGGTAGCAGAATTGATTCCTGTCATAGGCTTCTATTTGCAGCCATCCGTGGGCGGACGTATATTCAGCTTTGATTTTTGGCGTCAGCTGGCTGACATCGATGGCGTTGTTGCCATTAAGATGGCGCCTTTCAATCGCTATCAGACTATTGATGTTGTACGCGCGGTATGTTATTCGAGCCGTCGGGATGAAATCGCTCTCTACACAGGCAATGATGATAATATCGTGACAGACCTGCTTACTACTTATCGTTTTAATGTAGATGGACAAACTGTGGAGAAGAAGATCGTTGGCGGTCTGCTGGGCCACTGGTGTGTCTGGACCAAGAAAGCGGTTGAGCTGCTGGAAGAGGTCAAGCAAGTCCGCAACGATGCCGTTCTATCCGCTGATTGGCTTACTCGCAATATCGATGTAACAGAAACCAACGCCGCATTCTTCGATCCGGCTAACAATTTTGCAGGGTGTATTCCAGGTATTCATGAGGTGCTTCGCCGCCAAGGCTTGCTGAAGGGGATTTGGTGTTTGAACCCGCATGAGGTGCTGTCCCCAGGACAATCGGAGGAAATTGACCGGATGTATCGGGATTACCCGCATTTGAATGACGATGATTTTGTAAAAGCAAACTTAAGCGACTGGCTGAAGTAGTCGGACATTGGGACGGACAGTCGTGGTACTGTCCGTCTTTTGTCCATTCTGACACCGGAAGCATATGATACAATACTTTAGCAAGGTGAATGTATAGAAAACGAGGGGATTGCGATGCGTTTCAAAGATGTGTTTTCCATTATCGGTCCGGCTATGGTAGGTCCTTCCAGTTCTCACACGGCAGGTGCCGTTCGTATCGGGCGAGTGGCGCGCCATGTATTGGGTGAACTTCCCGATGAGGCAGAAATAATATTTTACGGCTCTTTTGCCGATACGTATCAAGGACATGGAACCGACCTGGCTATTATTGGCGGATTATTAGATTTTGACACAGATGATTATCGCATCCCAACGTCGATCTCAATTGCCGAGCAGTTAGGAATGAGCATTCGTTTTCGTCCCGGCAAAGGTCAATTTCCTCATCCGAATACAGCTAAGCTTGTTGTGCGTGTCGGGGAACGGGAAATAACAGTTGTAGGCGCATCCATTGGCGGCGGGAATATTGAAATGCTCAGTATTAATGATTTTGATGTGAAATTTACGGCCATGTATCCCACACTCGTAATCTTTCATGAGGATCGTACAGGTATGATCGCTGAGGTGACCCGGTTATTGAGCCGAGATCATGTCAATATTGGTCATATGTCTGTGGATCGCAGAGGTAGAAGCGGGGAAGCTATTACAGTAATCGATGTTGACGGATCTATCTCGGATGCAATCATTCTAGAGATTGAACAGCTATCCACAGTACGGGAAGTGAAAAAAGTAGATCTCACGGAAAGGAGTCAACCATGAGATTCCGCACATTAAAGCAATTGGTGCAATTATGCGAGCAAGAAGGCAAATCAATCGGACAATTAATGCTCGAGGAGCAAGCTCTGGAATCGGGACGCTCTGAAGAACACGAATATAATAAAATGGCCGCTTACTATCAGATTATGAAGGAAGCGGTTCATAAAGGATTAACAGAAGATACTACTTCACGCAGCGGCTTAACAGGACGTGATGCCCAACGGGTTGCACAATATATGGCAGGTACAGATTCATGCGTAGGAGACATTGCATGTATTGCTATGGCGAACGCACTTGCCGTCTCAGAAGTGAATGCCTCTATGGGAAGGATCATTGCAACGCCGACAGCTGGCTCATGCGGTATTATTCCGGGTGTATTCGTCAGCAGTCAAAATCGTTTCGAATGGGATGATAAACGTCTTGTGATGGGATTATTCGCAGCGGGAGCCATCGGGTACGTGATCGCCAACAACTCGTTCGTCTCTGGTGCTGAGGGTGGCTGTCAAGCAGAGGTCGGCTCTGCAATCGGGATGGCAGCCGGTGCAATGGTAGAGCTGCGCGAGGGAACGCCGGCTCAAGCAGCGCATGCGGTTGGACTGGCCCTTAAGAATACGCTTGGGCTAATATGTGATCCGGTAGGCGGACTGGTCGAAATTCCATGTATAGTGCGCAACGGCTTCGGTGCTGTGAATGCATTAGCCGCAGCGGATATGGCATTGGCAGGAGTGCGCAGTGTGATTCCTTCAGATGAAGTCATCCAAGTGATGCTGGAGGTTGGCAGCGCTATGCCTGAAGCTCACCGGGAAACTGCTAAAGGCGGATTGGCCCAGACTCCAACCGGCAAGGAAATTATGAACCAATTGTATCGTAAAGGTAAAACAAAAACGAAACAGGGGCAGGAACAGGAGCCCTCTACTTAGAATGTATATAAAGAAGAACGGAATAGGCAGGTGATTGATTTATGTCAGCAGCAAGTTCAATAGAAGTGTTAGAGCAATTGCTGGGAGCAGGCAAAGAGCTGGAAGGTCAATTAGTTGATTTTCGCCGTGATCTTCATCGTACCCCTGAGCTAAGCTTGCAAGAGTCTGAGACTGCCGCCAAGGTGGCAGCAGAGCTGCAGCTTATGGGTTACGAAATTCGCACAGCTGTTGGCGGTCATGGGATTGTGGCCGATCTGCAGGGGCCTTATCCAGGCCCGACTGTTGCGCTTCGGGCGGATATGGATGCATTGCCGATACAAGAGGAGACAGACCTGCCTTTTGCATCAGAAAGAACAGGTGTTATGCATGCTTGCGGTCATGATGCGCATACAACGATGCTTTTGGGCGCAGCAAGACTCTTGATGCAGCAGCGTGACAAGCTTCATGGACGTGTCCGTTTCTTGTTCCAATCGGCTGAAGAGATCAATGAAGGCGCAAAACGAATGGTTGAGCAAGGTGTATTGGATGGTGTAGATGAAATTTACGGCTTGCACAATCTGCCTACACTGGCAGCGGGGAAGGTCGCTACCCGTTACGGCTCTTTAATGGGCTCTGTCGCCCGTCTCGAAATCTCCTTGCAAGGCAAGGGAGGTCATGGCGCTATCCCTGATCAGACTATCGATCCGGTTGTAGCAGGCTCAGCTATCGTAATGGGTCTTCAGACGGCGGTCAGTCGAGAGATTTCTCCCTTTGCTCCTGTGGTGGTGACGATAGGCAAGCTGAGTGCTGGTGATACTTATAATGTTATCCCGCATCGGGCGGAGCTGGTCGGTACGATCCGTACGTTCTCAGCTGAGGTCGAAAGTACGATGAAGGAACGAATGGAGCGGATAGCCGGGTCGATCGCGGAAGCGTATCGCTGCAAGGCAACCGTTAATTATGTTGATTTAACGCCTGTGCTGGTCAGTACCGATGCATGCGTGGCCCATGTTGAACAAGTGACAGATGCATTAATCGGCAGAGAGAATCGAATCGAGGCTGCGCCGACGCTTGCTGGTGAAGATTTTGCGATCTACTTGAAGCATGTTCCAGGCTGCTTCTTCTGGCTGGGATCTGGACCCCAAGAAGGGGCAGAACAAGCATTTGGACTGCATCACCCCAAATTTACATTAAATGAACAATGTTTGCCGCTTGGAGCGTCACTATTAGCTGGAGTGGCGCTAAATCGGTTAAGCGCAAATCAATCAAGTTAGGCGCGACACTATTACTGGAGGCTTACCATGCCGGAATCGAACAACGAAGAAACGAAAGGGATTGCGATTGGTATAATCGGTCCCGAGGTTCTTGTGGAGAAAATGAATCATTGTCTCAAGGGATTCCCCTCTTTCGATGCGGTTTCGAGAGTATACAGACATGAAGAAGAAGCCCCTGATCTAGCTCGGGAGTTAGTTGAACAAGGTCAGGTGGAAGTACTGCTCTTCTCCGGTCCGGTACCCTATCGCTTAACCGTGGAGAATGTGAATTTCAAGATTCCGGTTCATTACGTACCGCTTACCGGTTCAGGGTTGTTCCGTGCGCTCTTTCGTATGGAGAAGAGGTATGGTCTTCAGAATATGTCGATCGATACGTTAAGCAAACAGATCGTGGAACGGGCATACAAGGAATTAGGCGAAACATCCGGCATTCTGGAATATTCCAATGGAGCTGAGTTCGTCAGTAAGCAGTCGGTTCTAACGTTCCATGAAGAGCTGTATCGCAGCGGACATACCCAGGCTGTATTAACCGGCATTGGCTCTGTTGCTGATGAATTAACGGAGTTAGGGATACCGAATGAGTGGGTGCAGCCGACCGAGCAGGATATTATTGTCTCGTTGGAGCGCTCGCTCTTGTCTACTGAAACACGGCGTAGCAAAGAATCACAGATTGTAGTAGGATTTATTCATGTGGATGATTTTGAAAGGATTGCCAACAAGCGCTCGTCTGAGCATGAGGTTCAACGGTTGAAGCTGGATATTCATCGTATGCTGCTGGGGTATGTGGAATCGTTGGATGGCCATTTGACCCATATGGGCGGAAATGAATATTTGTTTATTACAACCAGAGGCATTTTTGAACGGGAAACGTATGGATATAAATCGATCCCCCTCGCTCGAATTGTGGAGAAGTACTATGGCTTAAGCCTGAGCATAGGGATCGGATTCGGCCGCTCGGCCAATGAAGCCGGTACACATGCCCGCCTTGCTCTGCGCAATTCGAAGGAAACAGGTGGAGATATTTGTTTCATCGTCCGTGAAGACAAAAGCGTTATTGGTCCGCTCGAAATGACGCATCCACATGAATACGACTTGTCCCTGATTGACGCTAATCTGTTGAAGCGTGCTGAAGAAGCCGGTTTGACCTCAGGGTATATGAGTAAGCTGGTGGCGCATGTGACTCGATTCGGTAAAACGGATTACACCGCTCAGGACCTGGCTTCTGTTCTTGGAGTTACGGTTCGGAGTACGCATCGCTTCCTGTTGGCTTGGCTGGACTGTGGTCTCATTGAGATAATTGGCGAAGAAAAAGGCAAGTCCAAAGGCAGACCGAAACAAATTTACAGACTTTCTTTTCTGAATGAATTGGTTCGCTAAAAATGAGGAGGAATCACACAATGTCAGCACCATTAAAAATCGGAATTATTGGATTAGATACTTCACATGTTACTGCATTTACTCAGCTGCTGAACGATCCTAACCATACTTTTCATGTACCTGGAGGCAAAGTAGTTGTAGCGTTCCCAGGCGGTTCTGAGGATTTTGAGCTGAGTATCTCACGGGTTCAAGGCTTTACTGACACGCTTCGCGATACTTACGGCTTGCAAATTGTGGATTCAGTCGAAGCGGTTGCCGAGCTTGCGGATGCTATTCTGCTGGAGTCCGTGGATGGACGCGTACATTTGGAGCAGTTCAAGGCAATTGCTCCGTTTGGAAAACCGGTATACATCGACAAACCGCTCGCTGTAACTTCAGAGGATGCTCAGCAGATTGCAGCTCTGGCCAAGGAGCATAACATTCCTGTTATGAGTGCATCCGCTCTGCGTTACGCTGAGGGCTTCACAGAGGTGCTTGGTGATACGGAGAATGGTGCTATTATTGGAGTAGATACATATGGTCCGATGGCTATTCAACCTACTCAGCCTGGCTTCTACTGGTATGGCATTCACTCCGTCGAGATGCTGTATGCAGCATTCGGCCCAGGCTGTGAAAGTGTTACAGTAACTACTAACGACGATCACGATATCATCGTTGCGCGTTGGGCTGACGGCCGAATCGGAACGGTTCGCGGAAACCGTAAGGGCAACAACAAATTCGGAGCAACGCTTCACAGGGAGAAAACTTCTCA
>JARBUQ010000148.1 GCA_029239545.1 Paenibacillus sp. | reverse complement strand
AGTATACCTTTGAATACTCTCCTCCAGCCTCAATTCCACTTTTTTGCGCTCCGAGATGTCTTGTATCGTACCGCTCATCTTTACAGGTTGGCCGCTCTCGGAATATGCAGCATTTCCGCGGATATGCAAATATTTGATCGACTTGTCGGAATGAATATTTCGGAATTCTGCATTCAAATATCCGCTCTTCAGCGCTTCTCTCACCTTCACCATCAATTGCCTCTGGTCCTTGGAATGAACCAGACCTAATAAATCCCCAGGCTGCCTGAAGGATTGCTGCTTGTCCAGATCAAGGATGTAATATACCTGCTCCGAGACCGTCATTGTTTCATTCAGGATATCCCACTCCCAGTTGCCAAGCAAGGCTATCCGCTGGGCTTCCGCCAGGCTGTCCTCATACTTTTTGCGTTCTGTTATATCACGGCCTATGCCAACGACAAGCTGGATTCGCCCCTGCTCGTCTCGTACGATCTTGGTCGTGGATTCGAACCATATATAGGTCCCGTTCTTATGACGGACACGGTAAGTGTATACATCATGATCTGAGATCGGTTTGCTCTTTAATGCCTTCATATCACCAGGATGATAGAATTGAAAGTTATTTTTGCCGATCACTTCCTCAGGCTCATACCCCAATAGATCACGTACTGAAGGAGAGCAATATTGAGTAATTCCGTCAGGTGTAATATAAGAAATAATGTCCATCGCATGATCAGAGATGAGAGTGAACAATTGTTCCACCTCAAGCAGCTTGGATTCGACCGCTTTCTTCGCAGAAATATCGATCACATGAGAAATAAAATATAGAGGCGCTCCATTCTGCTCGTCTCTTACCAAAGACACATGAAGAGAGACCCAAATGACGCTGCCGTTCTTATGAATATACCGCTTCTCTGATTCGTATACAGACGATTCCCCGTCTAACAAAATACTGAAATGTTCATTATTGTCCTCCAGATCCTCAGGATGAGTGATATCCCTGTACGAGAGATTCATCAGTTCCGGAGCGGTGTATCCCAAAAATAAACACAATGCTGGATTAACCTTTATCCACATTCCATTAATGGAGACCAACGCTATACCAATAGGAGCATGTGTATATACATGTTCGAACAGAGCATGGTGATCAACTTGTGCTTTGTGCATTATAGAGATCCTCCAGTCTTAAAAAAGTAGCCTCTCTTATTAATATACAACTTTCGGTTTCTTATAAACAGCCAGACCGCAAAAAACTGACATTCTTATCAGAATGTCAGTTGGTCTACCGTATGATTGTCTTTCATTCAACTTATTAGAAGTTCAGGTTGTCGCCAAACTTTCCTTCGAAGAACGATTCTTTGAATGGTCGACGGCTTGAAGGAATTTCCCGCTCCTGGTGTTTCTCCGAAAGCTGCTCCTTCTCTCCGCGAAAACCTAGTGCTATTACAGCCATTGCTTCGAAATCATCCGGAACGCCGAGTGTCTCCTTGGCTAGATCCTTATCGAAGCCGCCCATGGCATGAGTGTAAACTCCGTGACGTATGGCCTCCAGAGCCAAATAACCCCAAGCTGCACCTGTATCGAAGCTGCCCCAGCGATTGGCACTGCCGTTCGGACTAACCTGATGAGCGAAAGCGACGGCGAGAACCGGAGCACTCGCGCACCATTCCGTATTGAATGGACTTATGAATGTCAGGAATCGCTCCCTGTCCTCCGGAGTCCTTGCTACTATGAAGCGCCAAGGCTGATTATTGCTAGCAGAAGGAGCCCAGCGTGCAGCTTCGAGTATGCTTGCTAACACATCAGCAGGCACTTCTTTATTCTGAAAGGATCTAGGCGACCAGCGGTTGAGGAACAAGGGGGCAGGTTCGAATTCTGCTTGTCTGGTTATTACTACTTCCGGGTTAAGGGTATTACTCATCGTCTATTCCTCCTAAATGTATGCATGACACATCACAAACAAAAGTTACTTATGATTAATAAGTATAACAGATCATTTTGTTGTTTTCAAATTGATATTTATTAGTTATCACAGCGGATTACTGCACATTACCTGATGTTCCTCTTTTACCCTTTGTATACTTTCGTGGCATGTGTTAGATTTGTAGGCAAAGAAGGGTATATTACTTAATGAGGTGATGAATGGCAGATGGACATTTTTCTAGTTGTATTAGTATTGCTAACCCTTATATTTATATCCAACATGCTGAATCGTTTTATTCCTGTTGTATCTATTCCGCTCTTCCAGATTGCCTTAGGGGCAGCTTTAGATATTTTTCCTGTTCGTCTACATATTCCTCTGAACCCGGAACTGTTTCTTGTCTTGTTCGTGGCCCCGTTATTATTCAACGACGGCAAAAGAATACCGCGTGAAGAGTTATGGAATCTGCGTTCCCCCATCCTCTTTCTGGCGCTCGGCTTGGTCTTCGCCACCGTGTTGGTTGGCGGTTATGTGATCCATGGGCTTATTCCATCCATCCCGCTCCCTGCGGCTTTTGCGCTGGCCGCCATTCTGTCTCCTACAGATGCAGTTGCGGTTGGCGCGATGTCAGGACGGATCCGACTGCCCAAGGATATTATGCGTCTGCTCGAGGGTGAAGCCTTAATGAACGATGCTTCAGGACTGGTTGCCTTCAAATTCGCCGTCGCCGCAACAGTTACTGGAGTATTCTCCTTGTTCAATGCGACCCTTGATTTCGCTCTGATTGCAGTCGGCGGCTTAGCTATTGGTGTGCTTGTCTCCTTTCTGCTCATTGGTCTTCGGGTATACATTCGCCGCTTCGGGATGGAAGATGTCACCATGCATATGCTGATCCAGATCCTCACGCCTTTCATCATTTATCTGGCAGCGGAAGAATTACATATGTCAGGCATTCTCGCCGTTGTTGCAGGCGGTATCGTTCATGCGATTGCGCGCGATCGTTCCGAATCCTCCATGGTTAAGCTGCAGATCGTATCTAACAGCACATGGTCGGTTATTGTATTTATTCTGAATGGACTGGTCTTCGTGCTTCTCGGGCTGCAGATTCCAGCTGTAACCGGGGTTATCTTCCGTGATCCAGCCTTCAGCAATTATCAGGCTATCGGTCATATTTTCATTATATCCTTTACGTTAATTTTACTGCGCTTCCTGTGGATCTACTTGTTCTGGTTAAGCACGCATGCCTGGTCCAACAAAAAAATATTGCGTAAGCCGAGCTTTCGCGATTCTGTCCTCACATCATTGTCAGGCGTTCGCGGAGCGGTTACATTAGCAGCGGCATTCTCTATTCCTTATGCGCTTCAGGACGGCAGTCCGTTTCCTCAACGCGACCTTATAATCTTCCTGGCGGCAGGTGTCATTCTTGTCACTCTGCTCACCGCAAGCTTCGTATTGCCGCTTATCTCCAAACGGGAGAAGGAGGATGGGGAGGAAGCCCGCAGGAAGAATAGACAAACAGCCAGGGTCGCTATTATGCAGGTCGCCATCCAAGCGGTGAAGGAAGAAATGAACGAGGAGAACAAGGAGGCTTCTTCTGCGGTTATCTCCGACTATAACAGGCTTATTCAGGAGGTTCACAGAGAAAGCACCGACAATAAAACGAACCCCCAATTGGATCAATTGGAGGTTGAGATTCGTCTGAAAGCACTAACAGCCGAGCGCAAGGAGGTGAAGCGGTTGTATGAGGAAGGGCAAATTAGCCGCAGAACATCCGCCGCCCTTCATAGAAAGATCGATCATATGGAAACCGCGCTCTCAGGCACCTTCCATCTCAGACTTTTCCATATCGCCTACCGTCTTCGCAGGCTGCTTGTCAGCTTGTTCAGGTCTCGCCGTCACACTACTTCAAGTCCATCCTCGATCGTACAGGATCTCGTGATGATTAAGGAGACCAAGCTCAAGACGTCCAAAGCCGCCATCGAGGCCGTGCGCAAGCAAATCCATGAGGACAACGAGCTGGCATGTCAGGTCGTGATCTCTTCCTATGCTGAAGTCATCAACAGAATTAGCCTCGGACATCAACGGCAAGTCCCGAGGGACAAGCAATTCAATCAGCATAAGAAGGAAATTCAGTTAAAAGCTATCCAGGTCGAGCGAAACGAAGTTCAGGCCCAATTCGAGCAAGGTCTCATCAACCGGGAAACGGCCAATCACCTGCGTAAAGCGATTCTATATACAGAAGCCGCAATGCTGGAAAATAATGAGTTTGGATAAGTGGGGGGGTACCACTGTTGTCAGGTTAAGGCCATTTCTTTGAATGAGGGGGCGATTTGTCACCTGCTATGAATATGTGGGTTCCATCCAAGTTTTAGATTAGGTTTGACCTATTGATTCGTCGTGCGATTGTATATGAATAATCATATAGATTTTACTATAAGAAGGCAGAATTGATGAATCTGTATGAATAATCATATAGAATGTACCATTTAGCATTTAATTCGACAATTCTATACGAAAAATCATACAGATTAACGAAGCTCACCCGTATCGTACGTGGGGCCAGGTACAATAAAGCCCAAAGAGGCCTCTACTTGTTGCAAATGTTGTATATTGTGCAAGATTATGCGCTGCTCTTGGCTCGACAATATGGAATTGGGTGTTTATATTGGCATTCGTTTAATCTGACAACATGGCGTGTTACCCCGGGCCTGAATTCACAGCTTTAGCTGCCAGTACATCTCGCTCCATCTTAACTCATTGCGCAGCTGACTTAGCCTTGTGCTGCTGTCGATCACAACACATTCGATCCCCGTCATCTCTGCCCAATCCATCAATTGTTCCGTAGTTGCCTTATAGGAGAACACCGTATGATGGGCTCCGCCGGCGTAGATCCAGGCTTCAGCCGATTCGCTTAAGGAAGGCTGAGGCTTCCATAGCACACGCGCCACGGGGAGATGCGGCATAGCATGAGGCGGCTTAACAGCTTCAACCTCGTTCACAATCAAGCGGAAACGCCCTCTCATATTCACGAGAGAGGCGTTAACCGCCCTGCCCTCCCGGCCATCAAAGATGAGCCGGGCAGGATCTGCCTTCCCCCCGATAGATAGCGGGTGTACTTCGATACGCGGCTTATTGACCGCAATAGTTGGGCATATCTCGAGCATATGCGAGCCTAAGACGAGCTCACGGCCTGCTTCCATATGGTATGTGTAATCTTCCATGAAGGAGGTCCCTTCATTCCCTGCGATCTGCTTGATAAGCCGAACCATTGCAGCGGTCTTCCAATCGCCTTCCCCGCCGAAGCCATAACCTTGAGCCATTAGCCGCTGCACAGCCAAACCGGGAAGCTGCTTCATTCCGTGCAAATCCTCGAACGTTGTCGTGAACGCACCGAACCCGCCTTCCTCGAGGAAGGCACGCAGTCCAAGCTCTATTCGCGCCTGCTCCAGGATCGATTGCCGGACCGAGGAATCAGACAGAGCAGGAATATCGTATATATCCTTATATTCCTCGAATAACTGCAGCACATCCGCTTCAGGTATGTGTTGCATCCTGTTAACAAGCTCACCGATCCCGTAACCGTTAACCGACCAACCTAGCTTGATCTGTGCCTCGACTTTATCCCCTTCCGTAACGGCAACCTGACGCATATTATCTCCGAAGCGCGCTACCTTCAATTGTCGGCTTTCTGTATAAGCAGCCGCTGTTCTCATCCATCCTGCAATTCTGCTGCGCGTAAAGTTCTCTCCCCAGTAACCTGCTATTACTTTTCTGGCCAGACCCATTCGGGCTCCGATGAAGCCATGCTCCCGATCTCCATGCGCGGCCTGGTTCAAGTTCATGAAGTCCATATCGATCGTAGACCACGGGATGTCGCGATTATATTGGGTGTGCAGGTGCAGGTACGGTTTGCGAAGCTCGGCCAAGCCCGCAATCCACATCTTGGAGGGAGAGAACGTATGCATCCAGGTTATGACTCCAGCGCAGCTTGGGTCTGAGTTAGCTTCTATGCATAACCTATGAATGTGCTCGGGCGTAGTAAGCACCGGCTTGAAGCGAATCGGGAACGGCACTGCGCTATCCTTGTTCAATTCCTCAGTGATCTCGCGAGAGTGAGACTCCACCTCCTGCAAAGTGTCTGGACCATATAAGTGCTGACTTCCTGTTGCGAACCAAAATTCGCAAGGTTTAGAATAAACCATATTAAATATCGACCTCCTGATCGGTTAGTGAAGCTCCTTGCTTAATAAGCTGGCATTCGTCATCCTTCTTTGAGGGGGAGACCTTTCACACCGCGGGGTACGAAAAGCTGGCTTCTCTTAGCGATTTCAAACGTTTCATCACTTCGTTGTCTCCGCGTCCGAAATAATCGTGCAGCGCACTGTATTCCCGGTAAAGCTGCTCATAGACAGCCACATTGGACGGGATGGGCTTAAAGGTCTCTTCCTTGACTCTCGCCATACTCTTGGCAGCCTCCACTATGCTGTCGAAGCCTCCGGCGGCAGCCCCTGCAGCAACAGCGCCGAACATTGCAGCCCCAAGCGCCGGGGTTTGCCTGGAATCCGCTATTTTGATCTCGCGGTTGGTCACATCAGCGTAAATTTGCATAAGCAGGTTATTCTTCTGCGGCAAACCTCCGCAAGCATACAGCTCATTCACCTCGACCCCATTCTCGTGGAAGGCTTCGATTATTTTGCGTGTGCCAAAAGCAGTTGCTTCCAGTAAAGCACGGTAAATTTCTGCTGGCTTCGTGAGCAAAGTAAGTCCGACTATTAACCCTGTTAAGCTCGTATCTACCAGAACAGAACGGTTGCCGTTCCACCAATCCAGCGCAAGCAAACCTGTTTGGCCAGGCTTGTAGGTCGAGGCTTGCTGCTCTAACCATGAATGAATCGGAATACCTTCGCCCTCTGCCTGCTCCTTCACATAAGCGGGAACACATTCCTCCACATACCAGGCAAAAATATCTCCCACAGCAGACTGACCTGCCTCATATCCAAAATAACCCGGGATAATGCCATCCTCGACTACTCCGCACATTCCTTCCACCTTTTTCTCTTCCTCGCCCAGCAGCATGTGGCAGATGGATGTGCCCATAGCCATTACGAGCTTGCCTGGTGAAACAACCCCAACACCCGGCACAGCCGCATGGGCATCGACATTCCCAACTGCCACCGCAATTCCTGGTTTAAGACCCATCAAGGCAGCCATCTGGACGGTTAATTCGCCCGCCTTAGTGCCAAGCGGGGCGATAACCCCCCGCAGCTTGGTATCAGTCAGATTCGCCAACCGCGGGTCAAGCGCATGCAGGAATTCGCGGCTTGGGTACCCTTCTTGTTTATGCCAGTTTGCCTTGTAACCTGCTGTGCAGCTGTTCCTTACGAATGCTCCTGTCATCTGAAGAATGACCCAGTCCGTCGCCTCCAAGAACATGTCTGCATGCTCATATACATCCGGCGCCTCATTCAGAATTTGCCAAGCCTTGGCAAGCATCCATTCGGAGGATATTTTCCCGCCGTATCTGGCCAGCCATTCTTCGCCCCGTTCTTCTGCGATCCGATTAATCTCATTCGCTTCATCCTGTGCTGCATGATGCTTCCACAACTTCACCCAGCTATGGGGATTGCTTGCCCATTCTGAGTCGAGGCATAGCGGTTTCCCTTGTTGATCGACAGGCAGAATCGTACAAGCGGTAAAATCAATACCTATTCCGATAACCTGCTCGGGACGGACTGCTGACGCTTGCAGAACCGCCGGAACGGACTGTCTCAATACTTCCATGTAATCATTGGGATGCTGTAACGCCCAATCCACTTCGAGCTTAAGCTGCGTGCCGGGAAGGTGCTCATCCATTACACCATGCGGGTAAGGCGTGACATGCTCAGCGACCTCTGCTCCGTTGGATAAGTCAACAAGCACAGCACGGCCGGATTCAGTGCCATAGTCAATTCCTAGTGCATAACGGGTATGGGTTGTCATACGGATGATTCTCCTTTTGGTTGGCCATAATAGGCGTTCGCTCCATATTTTCTCAGAAAATGGCGATCCAGCAGCGTCTGACTCATCGGAGGAGCATCTGCGTGCAATTGATAAGTATGAAGTGCCATCTTCGCAACCTCCTCCAGCACAACCGCGTTATGCACGGCCTGAATTGCATCTGTACCCCACGCAAAGGGTGCATGTCCATTCACCAGTACGCCTGGCATAAAAGCCGGGTCCAGCCCAAGCTTGCCAAACGTTTCGATAATGACATGACCTGTCTCCAACTCGTAGGCTCCGCGAATCTCTTCATCAGTCATAACGCGAGTACAAGGTATCTCACCATAGAAATAATCGGCATGTGTCGTTCCTAACGCCGGGATCGCTTTTCCAGCCTGAGCCCAGCTAGTCGCCCAAGGAGAATGGGTATGTACAACCCCTCCAATATGCGGGAACGCTCTGTATAAGGCTAAGTGTGTGGGAGTATCCGAGGAAGGCTTCAGTCGGCCCTCGACTATTTCTCCGTCCAGGCTCAGCACTATCAAATCATCCAGCTTCAGCTGTTCATAAGGTACTCCACTAGGTTTAATGACGACCAATCCCGACTCCCGATCTATCCCGCTAACATTGCCCCAAGTAAAGGTCACAAGTCCGTATTTAGGCAAATCCAGGTTAGCTTGCAGCACTAATTCCTTAAGTTGTACTAACAAATCTTGTCCACCACCCAACTTATTAAGTTAATCCCCTCTATTATTATATAATTGTACGTACAATTAGACTAGATTATTTTATTTGGAGTAAATCGGCTCTGTTGTGCCATACCGGAGTCCTCTGCCTCGACAAGCTTGGCCCGACTGGCAGGTTTTCCTGCTTATTTGGCTCGACATGGTCGGACCGACTGATTTAATCCGGGTTCCCTGCTTATTCGGCTCAACAAGCTAGAATCCGATTCCACATCACCTCCTACAAGCAACCCGTTGCCACAAGTTATCCTCACCGCAAACCAGAAACTTTCAAACGCATAAGAAGAGCCTGATCGGAAGTTCACAAGTCAGGTCCTTGGTGTTGGAGTTCAGTAAGGCGCATGGGAGGGCAGTCAGGCGGGCTCCGAGCTTATGCTTACGATGGATTAAGGAGT
>JARBUQ010000147.1 GCA_029239545.1 Paenibacillus sp. | reverse complement strand
ACAAAATGCATCTTTCTCCCACCCTTCCTGGGATAAATTACAACTTAATCTTCCAAAATTCGCTATGGTATATTCAGGTCATAGGACCGAAGCTGCTGTCGGAGCCTTAACAGAAATCATTAGACGCTTATTAACCAGAGGAGGCAACTGATTTATGAAAAAACATGCAGTAACCGCTTTCATCGTACTCATTTTAATACTTACCGCTTTACCGTTGCAAGCTTGGGCAGCTCCTTCTTCCTTGCAGGTCCAACAAGCAACCGTTGTAGCATCGGTTAATTTCCGTACAGGTCCCTCCACCTCGAGCGCTCGTATTCGATTTTTGCAGCCAGGCGAGAATTTGGAAATCATCTCTAAGGTTAACTCCAGCTGGCTTCAAGCGAAAGACAAAAACGGCATTCTTGGTTACGTCTCCTCTTCTGCACAATATATCAAGCTCGTCACCACTCTTGTTCCTCCTAATGGCACCATTGTAAGCTCCGTTTCATTTCGCACAGGTCCTTCCACAGAGAGCAGCCGCATTCGTTATTTAAAAGCTGGTGAAGCTGTATGGATCCTTGAACAGATAAATGCCTATTGGTACAAGGTTAGAGATAAGAACGAGGTCATCGGATACATAAGCACCAGTGAAAAATATATAAAGACAGCTTTTCAACCACCTGCATCTGGCGTTGAGCCACAGCTCGACCCTTCATCAGCTGCACTTAAGGTTATTGAAGCCGGCAAGAAATATTTAGGTACCCCCTACGAATTTGGGTCTGATCGCAATAACACATTGACCTTTGATTGCTCCGACTTTGTAAGACAAGCCTTTCTCGACGGAGTCAATCTGAGACTTCCAGCCGATTCCAGGAGCCAGGGCAATTATGTCAAGGACAAGAATCACGCTACTGCTGATTGGCGGCAGCTGAAGCCTGGAGATTTAATGTTCTTCATGGACAGCATCGGGTCTAAAGCGGCAGATTATGCTAATGTGAACAAAGCAACTGCAGCCATCTCGCACATGGGTATTTATTTGGGTAACGGCAGCGTGCTCCACACTTATTCTATCAGTTCAGGAGGCGTTCGAATAGATTCGATCTTCGGAACGTCTTGGGAGTATCGTTTTCTGTTTGGCGGCAGCTCGCTGTAATTTTACATTCATTGAAGGTGGCAAAAAACCAGCCTAAACTCATGAAATGAGTGTTAGACTGGTTTGGACCTACCGTTCCTTCATATAAGAAAAGGATCTCTGAGTAATCAGATCATTGAACAACTGAGGCAGCATGCTTGAGACGAGCGATCCGCGTCGCTTCAACCATGTTGCGCAAGGAAGCGATAGTTTCTGCGAAGCCGCGAGTTTTGAGCCCGCAATCCGGGTTGATCCAGAATAGATTCGGATCCAGCACACGCAAGGCGCGGTCGATCATACTCGTCATTTCTTCCACATCCGGAATACGAGGACTATGAATATCATATACACCTAACCCTATCCCCATCTTGTAAGTGTTTAATTCGAAGCTATGAATCAGTTCACCATGACTGCGCGAGGTCTCAATCGAAATCACATCCGCATCCATCGCTTCAATTGAATCGATCATGTCATGGAACTCGCAATAGCACATATGCGTATGAATTTGCGTAGTATCCTGTACCGTGCAGGTGGCCATGCGGAACGCTTTGACCGCCCACTCAAGATAGTTAGCTTGGTCCTCTTCCTTAAGCGGAAGACCTTCCCGTACAGCTGGCTCGTCGACCTGTATCATGCCAATGCCCGCCTGTTCAAGCGCCTCTACCTCTTGTCTAAGCGCATAGGCCAGTTGGTAAGCGATTTGCTCCCTTGAGATGTCTTCCCTGACGAACGACCAATTCATGATCGTAATCGGGCCGGTCAGCATCCCTTTGACAGGGCGCTCAGTCTGCGATTGAGCATACTTGGTTTCTTCGACGGTCATCACTTCCTTGAAGGCTACATCGCCGAATATAATGGGCGGTTTAACACAGCGAGAGCCATACGACTGCACCCAGCCGTTCTGTGTGAACGCGAAGCCTGCCAGCTTCTCACCGAAGAACTCGACCATGTCCGTTCTCTCAAATTCGCCATGCACCAGCACATCCAATCCGATCTGCTCCTGCAGCTTGATCCATATATCGATCTGTTTGCGGATAAAATCAGCATACTGCTCATTGCTCCAATCCTTTTTGCGCCACAGCTGGCGTGCCTTGCGCACTTCTGCGGATTGCGGAAAGCTGCCAATTGTCGTCGTCGGAAAAATCGGCAGTTGCCAACGCTTCTCTTGAGCCGAATGACGCTCGGCAAAAGGTCGGCTGCGCGCAGGATTTCCAGAACTGACAGCAGCGACGTTATGCTGAATTTCGCTGCGGTTGCGCGCTTCTGATAATTCGAGTGCCAGGAAATTCCGATCGCATTGTTCCAGCTCTTCCTTGATTGCTTCTTTGCCTTGTGTGGCTGCTTTTGCCAAAAGTACAAGCTCATCCAATTTCTCATCCGCAAATGCCAATGCATTCTTCAGTTCAGCTGCAAGCTTCGTCTCTTGTTGCACGGATACCGGAACATGGAGCAAGCTGCAGGACGTCTGTATGATCAAGCTATCTTCTGAAATAAGACTTGAGAGCTCCTCTATCAATTCAATTTTTTTGCGCAGAGGCGCCTTCCAAATACCACGGCCGTCTACGATGCCTGCGCCTAATATTTTGTCTGCCGGAAAACCTTGCGATCTGATCGACAGCATATTTCCTGAGAAACCATGAACGAAGTCAAGTCCTATTCCCGATACTGGCAATGCGATGATGTCGGTGTAATGTTCTACCGATTCAAAGTAGGTTTGCAGCATAATATTCAGGTTCGGCACGGATGCGGCAAACGTCTCATAGATGGTCTTTAATCGCTGCAGGTCTTCTTTACTCAACTTAGTTACAACAATCGGCTCGTCTACTTGTACCCATTGAACCCCCTCGTTCGCTAACTCCTGAAGAATCTGCACATAGAGCGGAAGCAATCGGTCCAACCATGCGTCTAACTCGCAACTTTCATATCCTTTTGAGAGCTTCAGGAAGGTCAACGGTCCAACAATAACAGGCCTACCCTCGATACCGAGCTCCAGTTTAGCTTCCTTATAGGCTGTAAGGGGTTTGTTCTCCGTGAGCGCTGGCGAGGCCTGATTCAGTTCAGGTACAATATAATGATAGTTGGTATTAAACCACTTGGTCATTTCACCTGCTGTAGCATCCTTCGTGCCTCGTGCAATACCGTAATAAACAGATAACGGCACGGCACCTCCCTCGTAAGAAAAGCGCTGTGGAATGATCCCGAACATTGCTGCTGTATCAAGCATGTGGTCGTAATAGCTGAAATCATTGACCGCGATGAAGTCGATGCCCTTCTCCTGCTGCTTTCGCAAATGGTTCAGACGAATCTCCTTCATCTGACGGTGAAACTCCGATTCTTCCAGCTTGTTTGACCAGAAGGCTTCAAGCGCTTTTTTCCATTCTCGATTTGCACTGATCCGTGGATATCCCAACACACTGCTTTTCACCATCTTGTATGCACCTCAACTTGTATAATTAATCAGTCGGTTATTTACAAGAAGAATAGCACGGATTATTCGATATAGCGTAACTGGATTAAACTATATCCATCTATAGCTTGAAGCTATAACAACTTTTCATTTGGATATTGCCAGCATGAGCTCTTGGACATAAGCCGCTCCGAGCTTGGAGAGTGAAACATTTTTATGGGAAATCCACCCGACATTGATCGTTTCCTCAGAATCCAAAGGTACAGGGATAATTTCATTGCCGTTCAAATCCGCGCTCAACACCCCTGTGGATATCGTATATCCTTTCAGTCCGATCAATAGATTGAACAGTGTCGCCCTGTCATTAACACGAATGCTTTTCTTATGTGACATCGTACTGAGAATCTCTTCAGAAAAGTGAAAGGAATTATACTCCCCTTGATCAAAGGAAAGGTAAGGGTATTGCTGAAGCTGATCGATAGTCACAATGGGTTGGCTGGCCAAAGGATTTTGAATACTGATAAAAATATGCGGTTTAGCCGTTAACAAACTGTTGAATTGCAAATTCGCAGCTTTAAGCAGCTTATTAATGACTTTCCCATTAAACTCATTGAGATATAAAATCCCAATCTCACTGCGTAAACTTTTGACATCCTCGATAATTTCATAGGTCTTGGTCTCGCGCAGCGCTAACTCATATTCCTCTTGACCATACTGTTGGACCAAGTTCACAAACGCATTCACGGCGAAAGCATAGTGCTGTGTAGAAACCGAAAAATGCTGAGGGGCAGGTTTAGCATCGAGATACCGATTTTCCAATAATTCTGCCTGCTCGATTACTTGTCTGGCGTAGCTTAGAAATTCAACCCCCTCTTTAGAGAGCGAAATCCCTCGATTCGATCTATCAAAGATCGTTATTTGCATTTCTTCCTCCAGATCCCTGATCGCATTCGAAAGGCTGGGCTGAGAAATAAACAATCGTTTGGCAGCTTCATTAATGGAGCCTCGATTCGCGACCTCAATTACGTACTTTAGTTGCTGCAGAGTCAATGAAATCTCCCCTCTGGAATCGTAGATTCATGTTTTTTAAATTATAGCTCTACCTCTGAATCAGTGTTTGATTACTACTTTCACCCATTATATTATACCTTTTTAATGATCCTTTACAGGAGAAGGGATTGGACGGATTTACCACAAGCGCAAACCCCCTGAAATTTTGTCCATCAGAGGAATGTTGTAGGGATCTGTCCAATATTTCATACATGGAGGTAAAAAATGAGAAAGACCAGAACCATCGCTCTGACACTCCTCGTTACCGCTACCCTAGCCTTACCTACCCAGGCCTTCGCCGACGTGGCGAAAGTGGACAAAAGCGTCAGCTTCCGGGACAAGCCCTCCCTTTCGAGCAATCGGATCAGCTATCTGAAGAAGGGTGAGACATTAGACATTATAGAAAAAGTAAACGCTTACTGGTTTAAAGTCAAAGATAAAAACAATCGAGTTGGCTACATAACTACGCTGGATCAATATACTACAATATTCGCTTCAGGAGGCTCTGCTTCCAACCCAGGGTCTTCGCCTAGTAATGGCAGCGCTTCTACAAAAGTAACCAAGATCATCCAGGCAGGAAAAAAATATTTGGGAACCCCTTATGAATTCGGGTCCAATCGCAATAATACGAACACATTCGACTGCTCGGATTTCGTTCGTCAAGCTTTCCTCGACGGCGCTAACCTTAAGCTGCCTGCGGATTCTCGCGGCCAAGGCAGCTATGTGAAGTCCCATAATGCAGTAAAGACGGACTGGCGTCAGCTGCAGCCTGGGGATCTGATGTTCTTCATGAGTTATAAGGGAACGAGCGCTTCCAAGTACTCCGGATTCAACAAGTCTACTCAAACGATTACGCATGTTGGCATTTATCTGGGAAATGGCCAAGTCATGCACACTTATTCTAAGGAATCAGGCGGAGTACGGATTGATTCCATTGCCGGCAAGCATTGGGAATACAGGTTCCTATTCGGCGGAAGCGCCTTGTAAAGCTTAACTTCTCGAGTTAAGGGATGTGGAAATCCGGGCTCTCCAACTGGGCAAATGTCCAGTCTGGAATACAGCAACCTACATATGCTGAATAATCCGGATCTCGAAAGGAGGATGCTACATGAGTGCTGGAGGAGCCTTCACATCCATTAGTATTATCTTGGTGCTTTATATCCTGTTAGTAATCGTTACAGGGGCTGCTTTTATCTAAAAAAACACACGAGTCGGCGCATCCTGCAGGGGTTCAACAATCATAGCGGCAACTTGATTATAAGTTGAAGCTTCCCCTCATTCTAGACAATAATACCCCGTACCCATCTGTAGGATGGTGACGGGGTATTTGGCAATGTATGTTAGAATAGCGAACAGCCCTCAATGCCTATTACCTGCACATGACTGCCAGGCGTTATACCTTCACCGCCAGGGGGGACGATGACCAGGCATTGGGCCTTGCTTAGTGAAATCAAATCACTGGATTTGTTACCGCCAGCAGGCATCACATAGACAGTGCCTGCTTCAAACCGCAGCTTGGCGCGTATGTAACGCTCATAAACCGTTCCCTTGACGATTTCGCCATCCCATACGGCCTCAAATCGGTTAGGACCGGGGTTCACAGGGTCTTCTACTCCCTGCATTCTTAGTAGAGCAGGACGCACCATCAGCTCGAAACCAACCATACAAGCACTAGGATTGCCGGATAGAGCGAATAACAACCGATTGTGCCACACCCCTACGCTTGTTGGACTTCCCGGGCGCATCTGCACTTTGTTGAACAGCAGTTCCCCATCCCATTGTCGGAATAGCTCGACCATCACATCATAGTCGCCGACAGACACCCCGCCGCTCGTTATGATCGCATCGTAGTCTCCTGAGGACATCACTTGGCGTACCAGAGGCAATACGTCCTCCAAACGGTCGGAAGCCGTACGGAGCAGCTCAGCGTCGGCTCCCGCAGAGGCGGCCAGCGCAGCGAGCATCGTCGAGTTGCTGTCTCGGATACCGCTCACCGGAAGTGGTGAGGGTGTATCCACAGGCAGCAGCTCGGTGCCTGTCGCCAGCACGGCGACGAGCGGACGCTTGCGTACAGCGACGCTGGCGCAGCCAAGCGACGCCAGCACAGCGGCTTCGCCTGCGCCGATGCGCGTGCCCGCGGCGAGCAGCAGCTCGCCCGCCGCCGCCTCGCGGCCGACGGCGGTGACGTTGTCGCCGGGCGCGGCCGGCTTGCCCACGCGCACAAGCGTGCTCGTCCCGGGCGGGCTGCCCGCCGGGACAACGGCTTCGGTCATCTCCAGCATGATGACCGCATCAGCACCGGCCGGCACAGCCGCGCCGGTCATAATGCGCGCGGCTTGGCCCGCGCCGATGCTCGCTTGCGGCACCTGCCCGCAAGCGATAGTCTCTACGACGTCCAGCACAGCCGGACGTCCTGGCTCCGCGCAGGCTGTATCCTGCGCGCGAACGGCATAGCCGTCGACTCCGGAGCGGCTGAAGTGCGGGATCGGCTGGTCTGCGACAAGGTCGCGTGCCAGCCTGCGGCCCAAGCTGCCGAGCAGCGGAACTTGCTCGGAGGGCAGCCCCTTCCCGAGCTGAGCCGCGATCCGGGCCTGCGCCTCTTCAACTGTAATCATCGTTCTACGCGGTATGCTGCTGTTCACAAGCATCAGCCTCCGATCTGTGACATCCGCCGCAGTGTCGGCGTATGGGACTGTGCCTCCTGCGACAGAGCTTGGGCCATCTCATGATTCAATGGCTTGACATCGAGCGCACGGAAGAACATCTGCTGCATCCCTTGTTCATCTCCTATATAAGTGCGCACATTAAATTCATCCGTCCAGTACAGGCAAGGTTTAATACTGCCGTCAGCGGTCAACCGCAATCGGTTGCAGGATTCACAGAAATGGTCGCTTACGGGATGAATCAAACCAAAGGTGCCTGCCGCTCCCTCAATTCGATAATTGCGGCTCGGCCCATTCCCATACACATCTCCAAAGGGGGCGATCTCCCAGTTGTTTGCAGCGCAAACATCCAGAACCGTTGACAAAGGCACATACTTAGTGCGCCACCCCTCGTCCTCATGACCAATCGGCATATATTCAATAAACCGAACCGTTAGGTCCCGTTCCATCGTCATTTTAAGAAAGTCAGCAATCTCATCATCATTTACGCCCTTCATCAGAACCACATTCAGCTTGATCGGTTGAAATCCGATTCGGACTGATTCCTCTAAGGAAGCAAGCACTTTTTTGATATCACCGCCACGGGTAATCGCCGCGAAACGATCGGCACGAAGCGAATCCAGACTTATATTGACTCTCGTCACACCCGCTTCTTTAAGACGCGCAGCCCGAGGCGCCAGAAAAATCCCGTTCGTAGTCAACGCTATATCTTCAATTCCCGGAATAGCAGACAGCATAGTAATTAATACCTCGAGATTTTTGCGGACCAAAGGCTCTCCGCCCGTAATACGCAGCTTGCGTACGCCTAACCGGGCCAGAACACGAACTACTTCCGTTATTTCTTCGAACGTTAGAATTCGGTCATCCGGCTCAAATTCCATGCCTTCCTCTGGCATGCAGTATACGCAACGGAGGTTACAACGATCCGTGACCGAGATACGCAAATAATCGTGAACTCTACCGAACCGATCCACAAGTGTCGTATTCATGCTAGCCCTCCTTCAAAGTCCATCGTGACTCTTAGATATATTCATTCTATCACACTAAGCAGTCTTATGGCTCATAAAGCAGGTGCAGTTGTCGCACTTTGTAGCGGACACTTACACATGCGTGACTTTTTACCTATCTTTTTGTTGGAAAAGAGTGCCATGCGGTACTTCACAATCAGGACTAATAAACACTAATATAGAAGGTAGACGATTCTGTTCCGATCTTGACATCATTGTTGAAGGTAAGGTGATTCGCATGCATACCGTTATGATTGTTGACGACGCCGCTTTCATGAGAACAATTATAAAAGATATCGTATGTGAAATTGGCTGCAGAGTAGTTGCCGAAGCTACCAACGGAGAAGAAGCAGTCTCCATGTATAAGCGAACCAGACCCGATCTGGTAACGATGGACATCACTATGCCCCTTATGGATGGTGTAACTGCCCTTCGCAAAATACGCGCCATCGATCCCAAGGCCAAGGTCATTATGTGCTCGGCCATGTCACATCAGCCTATGGTGATTGAAGCTCTCTCTCTCGGCGCCAAGGATTTTATAGCCAAGCCGGTCCAGAAGGAAAGAGTTCAAGTCGCCATCCTCAAATTATTAGAGCAAAACTAATTCCTCTCCCTTTCTAACTCTCAACCCGATATAATCGCCATTGTCCATAAAAATCTTTAACCAATTCAGCCCAAGGCATTCCCCAGTCGAATAGAAGTGGCCCCCTCTAAAGCTTCTCTTAGCTTCTTGACACACCTTTTCGCATAAAACTCAAAATCCTTGTCCTTTAAAAACTTAATTTGGGGCATTC
>JARBUQ010000146.1 GCA_029239545.1 Paenibacillus sp. | reverse complement strand
GCTTGATAATCTGCACCGAACCTGTGGATGTATAGGAAAAGCTCACACAAAATTCATATAAGCTCCGTTACAATAAGGGATGGGGTTTATCATACGACGTGAAGTAAGCGATTTCAACAAGAATAGGAACGATAACCCGTCAACGTATTGATATCAAATGGGGGAATCGTCGTGATTGGAAGACTATTAAAGGGGAAGGCTGCATTACGCACAACAACAGGCTGGCATCGTTCCATTGGGATTAAGCTGTTTGCTGCGTTCTTGGCAAGCATCGTGCTCACTTGTGCAGCAGCAGGCTGGATTGCGTACCAGATTTCGGCGGATGCACTGAAGCAAAAGATTGGCAGCAACATGGAGCAGGTCGTTCAGGATGCTGCCAGCAATTCGGATCGGTGGTTCAAGGTTATGGACGGCACGTACAATCAATTGGCCATCTATCTGGACAAAAACAAGTTTACGAGCAAGGATCGACGCACCTTCGAACCGCAGAAGGAGCCCGAAGCGAGTGAATATACAAAGCTGAAGGCCCAGTTAAAAGCAGTGGAAGAGGAGCTCGCGCTAAAGACGGAGCAGATCGGCAAAGCGACGGTATCGAGTGAGCGGATTAAGCTGAATGAGGACATTGCTCGCGGATCTCAAACCCGCAATGGGCTCAGCTCCAGATTCAATGAGCTTAACCTGCAGAAGAGTGAGCTGGATACTGCACTGAATGCTTATCTTTCGGCGTATGCATTGACGAACTCCGATATGATCTATTCCGTTGGCGTCATCCGGTTCAACGGGGAGAACCAGACTTTTGCAAGCACCGGGAAGGCAAGGACAGAGAGCTTGTACGACACGGCATGGGCAGCAGAGGCGATCGCAGCCAAAGGGAAAAATGTATACTACCCTTCACATAAGGGCTCCTTGTTAGTTGCAGATGCAGAAACAAGGCTGTTCGCAATCGCCAAATCATTCTGGAGCGGGGATGATCAGAAGTGGGCGGATGTGGTCATTATAGAGTTCAAGCTCAGCTTCTTCGAAAATCTGCTCAAGCCGATTAACTTCGGCGGCATTGGAGATATTCATTTGTTGGATAAGGCTGGCAGCACTTTATATTCCAATCGTGAAGGGATCGCCTTCGGTCAGCCTTCAGTTGTGTCCAGCCATTCTGCTGACGAGGGGGATTCGGATCGCGTATATTTGACTTCCTCCCAGCCGCTCAAAAATATAGACTGGACGTTAAGTGGCGCCATTCCGGAACAAAAACTTCTGGAGGATGCCAAAACGATCCGCAATAACCTGCTTTATTTGCTCCTCGGAGGCGCGCTGCTTGCTTCACTGCTTGGATTGTGGGGATATCGGACAATCGGCATGCCGCTCATGGTTGCCGGGGGCAAAATGAGACAGGCTGAGAACGGAGACCTTAACGTCCGACTGGGCATGAGGCGAAGTGATGAGATCGGTTCTGTCAGCAGCAGCTTCGACAGCATGATGGAGCGGATTGGAAGCATAGTGGCACAGACGGGACAATCCGCGGATCGGCTGATGCGGGCCACGGTCAGAATCAATGAACTGGTGCAGCGTTCCAGAGACGCATCGGGGGAAATCTCCATCGCGATGAACGAGGTTTCGGCAGGAGCTGACAGCTTGTCGCGCGATGCGGAGAAAAGTAGTGTGCTCTCCAGTGAAATGACCAGCCGAATGGATGACGTAATGGCGGTCAATCGCGATATGAAGGAAATCGCAACTAGGGTAGAGGCGTCAAGCAAAAGCGGTGCTGTCGCAATTGAAGAGCTGTCCCGTCATAATCAGAAGGCGGAAGGGGTCGTCTCATCCCTTAGCGACAAGATGGGCCGCCTGCAATCCGGCACCGAATCCATCTCAATTGTGCTTGATATTGTGGGGAACATCTCCAAACAAATCAACATCTTATCGTTGAATGCTTCTATTGTAGCAGCCTCTTCAGGTGAGGCAGGCAAAGCTTTCATGGTCGTAGCGGGAGAAATACGCAGTCTCGCCAATCAGTCGAAGGAATCGATCTCATCCGTGGAAGAGGTCATCGCTAATATTCAGGCTGAAATGTCTGAAACTTGTCAGCTAGTTACGGATTCACTGCCGATATTTGCACGACAAAGCGACATCACACGCTCCACCCAGGACACTTTCCGACATGTTGAAACTTCCATGAATAGCTTTATGGACAGCTTCCAGCAGGTATGGAATTCACTGGAATTCTCGATGGAAGCACAGTCCGAATTAGCCGGAACGATGATGCAAGTAAGCGCCGTATCCGAACAATCAAATGCGACGACGGACAATGTAGCAGGCTTGATCCGCGAGCAGCATGAGTCAGGCGGGGAGCTGGTGCAGACTGCCGAGGAGCTGAAGCAGCTGGCTGATGAGCTGCGGCAAGCGCTCAAGGTTTTTCAGAACCATTGACGAAAGTAATATTGCTGCATAGTGAACAGACCTCCTATCTCGCCTGAAAGGTGAAATAAGGAGGTCTGTTCTTGTCTGTAATTAACATAATAAACTGCCCTAGAACAAATCATCAAATATATCAAACATCGTTTTCTTCTTTTTGTGCTTGGGATACCCATGCTTGTCGTACTTGTCGTCATCATAGCGCTTGCCCTCGGTATAAACGGGGCGCTGCTGCTCAGGACGCTGCTCGCGATAACGGTTATTATCAGATACCTCCCGATCGTACTCCTGACGGAATTCTCTCACGCCTACCATCAGCTTCTCCAACTCGCCACGATCTAACCAAACACCCTTACAGTCAGGGCACACATCGATCAGAATTCCGTCTTTCTCCACTTCGCGCATGCGAGTATCATGACATACTGGACATTTCATCAATTAACCCCTCCGATATAAGTTGATTACTAGTTTCTACGTTTATTATGGCTCACGGTTTCGAGAAAATACGTATCGAATATAAACCGACTAAACTTAGTTAAATAGTGGGTATTTATATGCTATAATAAGAAATTATAGTTTCGGTATTGTGTTGCTTGAGGTTGTGCATAGGGGGGTTGGCAAGTGAACATTGATAATATCGAAGCTTTCGTATATGTGATTCACTGTGGGAGCTTCAACAAGGCTGCTGAATTATTGTACTTGTCCCAGCCATCGGTAACGGCGAGGATTCAATCATTAGAGCGGGAGCTTAATTGCAAGCTGTTCGACCGTGTTGGCAAGCAGGTACAGCTTACGGAAGAAGGGAAGCGATTCCTGCCGTATGCTCATCAGGTGCTTCAAGTGATTCAGAAGGGGAAGCAGCATATTCAGCAGCGTAAGACGATTACGCATGAGATCAGAATAGGCTGCACCGTATCTGCAGCGAACTATATCATTTCTGATGTATTAGCCCGCATGAAATTGAAGCAGCCTGATATTACCTACAGACTGTTCACCGGTACCACGGATGATATTGTCAATCGGCTGTTGAATAAAGAAATTGATCTAGGGTTCGTTCGCAAGGTAACCCACCCTCAGATTCAATCGGCTTTAATCTATGAGGATCGTATTCGACTCTATGTAGGTGAGGGGCATCCTTTCATCAAGTGCAGCAAGCTTTCCATTGATGCTCTTTGTGATCAATCGCTGGTGTTCTTTGAATGTGGCTCGCTCGATTGGTTGCGTATTCATCGTGTATTCGAGAGTCTCGATCGTCCGCCGAACATTGAGTTCCAGGTAGATAATTCAGAAACAGCCAAAAAGCTGGTGTTGAGCGGGGTAGGAGTGTGTTTTTTGCCTGGTCGCAGCGTATTGACAGAGGTTAAGGAGAATAAGCTGTTTCCGATCGATTTTGACGAGATTGCGGGTCTTGCGCTGCAAACCCACCTAATCTCTTTGAACGAAGAAGCAACAGAACTATTCGATGATGTGTTGGCCGTTTGTAAAGATCTTAAGTTGTGAATTCCATAATCCGCATCCTTCTTATGTGGATTATGGGATGAAAGTCCGAATATCGGATTTTTGTATAGTCAAATAGAATTTCTCTATTAGCCGATCGCTGAAAGAGATGATAAAGTAGGTTTATTAAACCGACCAAACCAATAGGAATTATAAGTTATAGAATGATGGGGGAGGTATTCCTATGGGCATTAAGCTAAGTATTCTGGACCAAAGCCCAATCTTCGAGGGGGAAAACGCTGAGTTATCCTTCGCACGTACAATCGAGCTTGCCCGCAAGGCAGAAGAGCTTGGTTACCAAAGATTCTGGGTGTCGGAGCACCATGATTCCAATCAACTGGCAGGATCTTCTCCAGAAGTCCTGATTTCTCATTTATTAGCCAAGACCGAACATATCCGGATCGGTTCGGGAGGGATCATGCTGCAGCATTACAGCCCGTATAAAGTAGCAGAGAACTTCAATGTCTTGGCTTCACTCGCACCAGGGCGGATAGACCTGGGTGTTGGCAGAGCACCTGGAGGTTTGCCCAGATCGACTAGAGCGCTTCAGCAAGGGGGGACGGAGGCGACTTCACTTTCGGACAAAATCATTGAATTAGCGAAGTTCATTCATAATCGTCTGGAGGAGGATCATCCCCTATATGGATTAAGAGCTAACCCGGTCCCGACAACTCCGGCGCAAATTTATGTGCTGGGATCCACGGTGGGCAGTGCTGAGATTGCAGCGCAGGGGGGCTTCCCTTATGTGTTCTCCCAATTTATTAATAACAATGCCGATGTGGCGCAGGAGGCTTTCTCTATATATCGAGCCCGGTTCGATTACAGCAAAGGAACCTTACCCCAAGCTATCTTCGCTTTATCCGCTATTGTAGCCGATACCGATGAGGAGGCCAAGGAGCTGGCGGGCACTCACAAATTAGTGAAGATTTACTTGGAGAGCGGCAAGACGTTGACAGTGGGGACTCTAGAGCAAGGGGAAGAGTACGGCAGACAATCACAGGAGAAGTATACGCTGGAGGTTGTGGAGCCGGCTGTTACCAAGGGGTCCAAGGAAACCGTCAGAGCCGCTTTGCTGGAGCTTCAGCAGCGATATGACATAGAAGAATTTATTGTGACTACGGCTGTTAAAGATTTTCAGAAGCGCCTGCGGTCTTTTGAGTTATTGAAGGAAGCTTTTGAAGAGGCGGCTTTGAAGGTCTGACTTATGTATTTGGATAAAAACGTTTTTAATAATTGAAGGAGGATGAGCAAGGATGACCACTCGCAAGCATTTGAAGCTGGGAGCTATGCTGCACGGAATTGGAGGCACTATGGCAGGCTGGAGACATCCTGAAGCGATAGCGGATGCCAGTGTTAATTTTGAACTTTACAAAAGCTGGGTGCAAAAGGCTGAAGCGGGTAAGCTGGATCTGGTATTCGTAGCAGACGGCCTATACATTAATGAGAAATCTACTCCTCATTTCTTGAATCGCTTCGAGCCGATTGCCATACTTAGCGCTCTGGCTGCGGTAAGCAAGCATATCGGATTGGTCGGAACCTTGTCGACCTCGTATAGTGAGCCCTTCACGGTTGCCCGTCAATTCGGCACGATTGACAAGATCAGCCATGGCCGGGCAGGTTGGAACATTGTTACCTCTCCTCTTGAAGGAACAGCGCTTAACTATAGCAAAAAAGAACATCCCGAGCATGATCTGCGATACCGTATTGCCGGCGAGTTCCTTGAGGTTACACGGGGCTTATGGGATTCGTGGGAGGACGATGCTTTTATCAGGGACAAAGAGAGCGGAGTTTTCTTTGATCCGGAGAAGATGCATACGTTGAACCATAAGGGTGAGTTCTTCTCGGTCAAAGGTCCTCTCAACATAGCCCGTTCCGAGCAGGGACATCCGGTTATTTTTCAGGCAGGCGCATCAGAGGTAGGGAAGAACTATGCAGCCAAGGAAGCGGACGCTGTCTTCACAGGCCATGAGAACGTGCAGGAGGCAGTTAAGTTTTATCAGGAAATCAAGCAGAGGGCAGCTTCCTTCGGACGCTCGTCGGATGATGTGCTGATCTTCCCTGGAATCAGTCCAATCGTAGGACAAACGGATGAAGAGGCGGAACGCAAATATGAGGAAATTGCAAGCCTCGTGACGGTTGAGAATGCTTTGAATTATTTGGGCCGTTTTTTTGAACACCATGATTTCTCGCAATATCCGCTGGATGAACCTTTTCCGGAGCTGGGTGATTTGGGCAAAAACAGCTTCCAGAGCGGTACCGACAAAATCAAACAAACTGCTAAGGACAACAACTGGACACTGAGACAGGTGGCCTTGCAGGTATCTACTCCCAGAAGCCAGTTTATCGGCACGCCCTCCAAGGTAGCGGATCAGATCCAGGAGTGGTTCGAAGCAGGCGCTGCTGATGGTTTCATGCTGCATGCCGCTGTTCCGAACGGGCTGGAGGACTTTGTTGATCTGGTTGTACCGATTCTGCAGGAACGAGGTTTGTTCCGGACTGAATATGAAAGTACTACCTTGAGGGGCAATCTAGGCTTGCGTATTCCGGCTAACCGTTATACCAGAACCGAAGTGAAGCAATAATATGTCAACCATTAACGCTTATGTAGAAGCATCCGAAGAAGAATTGATAGCCATTCGCAGAGATTTTCACAAGCATCCGGAGATATTGTACGATGTGGACAGGACAGCAGGCATAGTGGCTGATTTGTTAGAGCAGTGGGGCATCCAGGTGGAGCGCAATGTGGGCAAGCATTTTGGAAAAGGAGTAGTAGGGACGCTGAAGGGAGCGCGGCCCGGGAAGACGGTTCTGCTGAGAGCGGATATGGATGCCCTGCCTATTCAGGAGCTTAACGATGAGCTGGATTATAGATCCGCTTATCCGGGAGTTATGCATGCTTGCGGTCATGATGCGCATACGACTATGCTGCTTGGCGCAGCCAAAGCGCTCAGCGCCTTCAGGCATGAGCTCGCGGGAACCGTGAAATTCATATTTCAGCCCGCGGAAGAAGGCGCCCGACCTAGCCCGCTTGATGGCAGACTGCTATCAGGCGGGCGGGATATGATTGAAGCAGGTATTCTTGAAGGGGTCGATGCTTGCTTCGCGCTGCATGTGAATCCGACTCTTCAGGTTGGTAGTCTCGGTGTGCATCCTAGACATGCGATGGCTGCATCCAGTCACTTCAAGGTTATATTCCATGGAGTCTCCGGTCACCACAGCACACCGCACAAAGCAGTCGATGCTATTGTAATGGCAGCGCAGTTCATAATCGAAGCGAAGGTATTGTTAGCTACAGAGGTGAATCCCGTGGAGCCTGCGGTACTTGCATTCGGCAGCGTACATGCAGGAGCCGGCCCCAATGTGATCGCAGATCGCAGCGAATTAACAGGAACGTTCCGAGCGTTCGATGCTGAGACGGTGGCGAAGATTACGAATGGTCTGCGCAGACATGCACAGTCGATAGCCGATGGTTATGGCGGCACATATACGTTCGAGCTGCGTGAAGGCATCACGGTTGTGAATGACAGAGATGCTGTTCAGACAGTGCTGCGTGCAGGTCAACAGCTATTCGGGGAGGAGAACACCTTTCTGCTTGATACGCCGAGCCTGGGTGGAGAAGACTTCGGATGGTATCTGAATCAGATTCCGGGTGCATTCGCTTTTATTGGAGTCGGAAATGTGGAGCGAGGAATCGTACATTCCGTGCATCACCCTAGTTTCAAGCTGGACGAGTCTGTTCTGGTACTGGGAGCCAAGCTTCATGTGAAGCTGGTTCTGGATGTGAATGCAGCAGGATAATCTCACAAATAAATCATACAAAAACTATAGGAATAATTGTATATAAAAAATCAAAGGAGAGGTGTGGTAATAATGCCCAAACACAGAACTTTAAAGCTAGGTGCGATTCTGCATGGGGTTGGAGGAAATATGTCGGCTTGGAAGCATCCTGAGGCAGTAGTCGATGCCAGTGTTAATTTCGAGCATTACAAAGGACTGGCCCGGAAAGCAGAGTCAGGTAAATTCGATTTCGTCTTTATTGCAGACGGTCTGTACATCAATGAGAAATCGATCCCACATTTCCTCAATCGCTTCGAGCCGATCACGATTCTCTCCGCGCTAGGGGCTGTAACCTCGAAGATCGGACTGGTAGGCACCTTGTCCACATCCTATAGCGAGCCATTCACAGTCGCCAGACAGTTCTCCTCGATTGATCACATCAGCGGAGGCCGGGCTGGCTGGAATGTAGTCACCTCCCCGCTGGAAGGCTCTGCCTTGAACTACGGCAAGACTACATCCGAGCATCCTTCCCACGAGAAGCGGTATCGGATTGCGGGAGAGTATTTGCAGGTGACGAGGGGCTTGTGGGATTCCTGGGAGGACGACGCTTTTGTCAGGGATAAAGAGTCAGGGGTATTCTTCGATCCGGAGAAACTCCACACCTTGAATCATAAGGGAGAATTCTTCTCTGTCAAAGGGCCGCTTAATATTGGCCGATCGAAGCAAGGACGCCCCGTAGTGTTTCAGGCGGGGTCTTCTGAGGATGGTAAGAACCTGGCTGCGAAGGAAGCAGATGCGATCTTCACCGGACAGGAGACATTAGACGATGCCAAGCGCTTCTATGAAGATGTGAAGAGCAGAGCGGAGAAATTCGGTCGCTCTGCTGACGACATCCTCGTTCTTCCCGGTATAGGAGTAATCGTTGGGGCAACGGATGAGGAAGCCGAGCGCAAATATGAGGAAGTAGCCGCTTTGGTCGATATCAAAAGCGCACTGGACTATCTGGGACGTTTCTTCGAGCACCATGATTTCACACAATATGCGCTGGATGAGCCGTTTCCGGAGCTTGGTGATCTGGGTCTCAACAGCTTCCAGAGCACGACGAACAAGATCAAGAAGGATGCAGCTGAGAAGGGGCTCACTTTACGTCAAGTAGCGCTTCACTCCGCAACACCGAGAACACCATTCATCGGTACGCCGACCAAGGTAGCAGACTTGATTCAGGAGTGGTTCGAAGCAGGCGGAGCAGATGGTTTCATCGTGGGTGCCGGAGTGCCGAACGGATTATCGGAGTTCGTGGATCTGGTGGTCCCGATTTTGCAAGAACGGGGCTTGTTTCGAACAGAGTATGAAGCTGACACGCTCCGGGGCAATCTTGGGCTGGACTTCCCGATCAACTCGAACATTAAACCGAA
>JARBUQ010000145.1 GCA_029239545.1 Paenibacillus sp. | reverse complement strand
TTCTTGCTGTTATCGCCGCGTACTACGTCATAAAGATCCTTTACAAGCTGAAATTCGCGTTCTGCTGCCTTCCAATTCTCCTCGGCCTGTATGATATTGTTCCTGCTCTCGATCCCTTTGGTATAATCGTTCTGCGCTTGTATGTATTGGGCACGTATCGCTTCTATGTGCTGCTCCCGCTCCTGCAGCTGCTGCTTCAAGAGAGCAAGATCATGACGTTCCTTGCCCTTAAGCGTTGCGGATAACTCAGCGAGCTGCTTACGCAATGTGGAAAGGGTAGTGGAATACTCTTCAATTCGATTCTTTAATAGTGCCCTGTCTGATTCGGACATCTTAGCCGCCGTATATTCCTCTTCCGTCGCAAACCCCGCTTGCTGCATGGCGTCCAAGAAGCTGACTCGCGCTTTCTCCTGGTTGGCCTGCGCATCCTGCTCTTGGCTTGTTGCATGATCGCGGCCAGAGACTGACTTTACATAACGCTCGCTTGTTTCCTGATAAAGCTTCTGGGCTTTTTTCCACTCGATATCCATCTGCTTCTTGCGTTCTTCCGTTGTGCGAAGCCGCTGCTCCAGATTCTCAAGGCTTCGAACATCTTCTGGAATCGCTGTCCAGGCCTGATCAAAAAGCGCCTTATCCGCTGCATGGATGGTCTTCTTCTCGTTCAGGCTGCTAATGGAATCTTCTTTGAGCTTCCTTATTTCCTCCAGCCTGTTGTCCACGGATTCCAAAGCTTGCTTACACTGCTCCAGCTTAGCCTGATCGTCTCTTAACCTTTTCACCTCTACAGCTAATGCTTTTCCAGACACCACCAACTGTTCATACTCGTCTTGGACACTTTCCACTCTAAACCCATATTCAAGCAATCGCGGCTGCTTCTCCTTGAGCTGCTGCTCAGTTGCTGTCAGGGTTGCTCGCGCTTCGAGATACTTCTGTTCGAGTAAAGCCTTAACTTGACGATTATGGTCGAGCTCCTCTTTGTTCGGAACATTAGCGGTTAACGAAGCTTTTCTAGGATGTTCTACTCCGCCACACACTGGACAGGCATCCCCAACATGCAAATGACTGGCGAGAATACCGGCTTGACCTTCGATCCAACTGGCCTCAAGCATAGCGTAGGACTTGTCCGATTGTTCAAAATGGCTATAATGCTGTTTGACCTCTTCCTGTTCCAACAGAGACTTCTCCATGAGGATCAAATATTCTCTTACGAAGGCGGCTTGTTCACGAAGAAGCGTAAGCTTCTCCATACAATCTGACAGCACTGCAACCTTGGCTTCCAATTCCTTCACCTGAGCCGTATAAGCACTTCGCTCGTTCAGCTTAGTGGTAAGCTCCTGCCCGACAGTGAGTAATTGCTGTTCCAGTACAGTGACCTCCGACTCTAATGCCAGCATTTTTTGCTGCCTGCCCGCTATGTCCCGCACAATCGGCAGCAGTCCCTGGAGACGATCGATTTCACGAACACATTGCTCCCGAAGCTCTGCTCTGACCTCTTCATGTTCATACTGCTGCTTAACTACCCTGAGCTTCTCTTCGGCACTGAGGCATTCTGATAAGGCCTCTTCCAGCAGCTTCTTTCGGCGACGAAGCTCAGCTTGCATCTCCGTATGCTGACGCTCATAAATAACAAGATGAACGGCTTGCTCAGCCAAAACCAGCTGCTGTTTTTGTCGAAGATACACAGGCTCTTGATCGATGAGCTGCTGTTGGGCTGCTGTTTTGAGATCGATCAGATCGAACTGCTCGTTCACACCGCTCGCCACATGATAAAATTCGGTGTTTGCTTGATATTGAGCCGTCTGCGTATGCAGCAGCTCTTTGTGGAGCTGGATTTGAGCCGTGAAATAATTGATCTCGAGATCTAGCGCCTCCAGCACTTGATAGGAATTGAATTGCTGCTGGCGAAATACGTTACTCAGCTCGGAGTCTGCACGACCGGCCAGCGAGCCCCTGACATGATTGATGTGATACTCGCGGACTCCCGCCAACTCCTCACATATTCGCTGTGCCCGCTTTCTCTTCTCATTCAAGTGATCTGCGACGAATTTGTACATTCCTGTTTTGAAAATACGACGCAGTATTTCCTCTTTATTCTCCGTATCGGAAGTGAGCAGCTTGCGGAACTCTCCTTGCGGCAGCATCACGATTTGACTGAATTGATCCTTAGTAAGGCCTACTAGCTCTTGGATTTTCTGATCAATCTGAGATACGATAAACCGGTCTGTAAGAGGGGTTTCAAGCCCATCCGTTACTCCGACCGAGTATAATTCATATTTCTCTCCCGTAGCCCCTTTATTGCCTGAGCGGACATGGGGCAATTGCCGAAAAACCCGATAGTTCCGTCCTTTGAGCTCGAATACAAAGTCCACAGAAGTATATACTTCATCAGCAGCGAAGTGGCTGCGAAGCATTCTATTGTCGTCCCTGTCCTCTCCGCTCGCAACCCCGTATAGGGCAAAACAGATGGCATCGAAAATCGATGTTTTCCCGGCTCCCGTATTCCCTGACACGACAAACAATCGATGCCCCTGAAGCTCGGTAAAATCAATGATTTCCTTATCCTTATAGGGCCCGAACGCCGACATCGTTAGCCTGAGCGGTCTCATGCCTTTCACCCTCTTCCTTGTGAATCTGCTGGAGCGTTTCTATGAACAGGCTGGCTGCCTCGGGGGAGAGCTCCGTTCCTTTTACTTCCTTGTAGAACGCTTTGAACAGAGAGAGGTCATCCATTTGGGCTCGTCCATCAACCTCCGTTGCATCCCCTGCATTACTTGCTGCAATCATCTTCCGTTCCACATGCAAGGCATTGGGATAGACCGAGCGAACCCTTTCCATCGGTGACAGTACAGGCGCAGTATCAAGGAGACGAACAAACACATAATCCTCGTTAATCGGATGTCTCTCGATCACTTCCATCAGCCCTTCCACTGTCCGCATGTCGCGTCTTGGGGTCAGCTTTCTTGACTTAACCTCGGTGTTCCCCTGCTCGTCTAACTGCTCAATGAGATAACCTTTGTTATGATGCTCTTCCGAAATCGAATATTTCAAAGGAGAGCCTGCGTAGCGGATCCTCTCATGGGCAACATAGTGAGCCTGATGCAAGTGACCAAGCGCTGTATAGTGGAAACCGTCGTAATGCTTCGCACTCACATGCTCAGCACCCCCGATCGATAATGGCCGTTCTGAATCACTCGTATTCTCCTGCGCTTCTCCTCCCGGAGTAACGAATACATGTCCTACTAAAACATGACGTGCATCCGGGTCCATCGTTGTCCGTATATGACTCGTTATTTTCTCCATCGCATCATTATGTGTACGAATCTCTTCATCGCCTAACAGGTAACGCACTTTTCCAGGCTCCGCATAAGGGATTAGGTGAAAGTGCACTTCACCGAACTCATCCCTCATAATAAGCGGTTGGATCGGGTATGTAAGCTCTCCAGCAATATGAAAGCCGGCTGATTTCATGATGCTGCTGCCAAAATGCAGACGGCTGGGACTATCATGGTTGCCGGCAACGGCAATCACTGGAATTCCAAGCTTGAGCACGATCGTCTCCAGCACATGATCAAGCAGTTGCACGGCCTCTGTCGGTGGAACCGCCCTGTCATACAAGTCACCTGCAACGATTACAGCATCGGGTTTCTCCGCTTCTATATCTTGAATCAATTGATCGAGTACAACCTGTTGATCCTCAGTCATGTATACACCCTGCACCAATTTTCCAAGATGCCAATCGGCAGTATGGAACAATTTCATACTCTCTTGACCTCCTGTTAAGATCTATACTCTCTATTAAACCATACATAGAGGTAGAGCTGCATGCATTGTTGTCTGAGCCTTTTCCTCATCCTATTCAACTGGTACAATGAAACAAGAAACCGAACGAATCCTATGAGGAGGCAGACAATGAACTCTATAAGTAAAACTCCGCTTAAATTAATAGATGATAGAGTATGGCGAACATATGCAGGCGGGGCCAGTCTGGACAGATGGAAGCAGTCTGCCGATCCCCAGGATAGCGATTTTCCAGAGCTATGGGTAGCATCAACGGTGAAGGCGGTTAATGTGGGGCGTGAGAGTTTGCCTGTGGAAGGCTTAAGCAAGGTCAGCCTGCCGGAAGCTGAAGGCGTACTTACGTTGAAGGCGCTTATCGAACAAAACCCGGAGCTGTTCTTGGGGGTTAAACATGCCGAGCGCTATGAGGCCAGTCCCGGCATTCTTGTTAAGCTGCTGGATTCCAGCGAACGCCTTACGATACAGGTGCATCCGGACAGAGAATTTGCCCTGCAAGAGTTCAATTCGCGTTTCGGTAAAACGGAAGCCTGGTATATTCTTGAAGGAAGAACAATTGAGGGCGAAGCACCTTACGTTTTACTTGGGTTCAAGCCGGAGGTGACAGAAGAGTCTTGGCGTATCTTGTTCGAGAAGCAGGATATACCCGGTATGATAGACGCATTGCACAAAGTGTACGTGCAGCCGGGTGATGTGTTTCTTATACAAGGAGGACTCCCGCACGCTATTGGAAGCGGATGTTTCCTGATCGAGATTCAGGAGCCGACTGATCTTACGCTCCGCACCGAAAGAACAACTCCGCGCGGAGTCTCCTTGAAAGACCAAGCCTGTCATCAAGGGATTGGTTTCGAGCGAATGCTGCAATGCTTTCATTATGAGGCGACCGATCTGGATGGAGCATTGCACAGATCGAAGGTCCAGCCTGAGATTGCCCAGGTACAGCAAGGCGGCACGCTTACCAATCTGATTCAGGCCCAGCACACGGATCGATTCCGCTTAAGCCGCTTGAACGTAACCGGTGATTACGTGCTCGAGAAGACAGATGAGTTCGCAGCCGCGATTATTGTATCGGGTCAAGGGCTTTTGGAATACGCAAATCAAGGAGCTTTGGCACTGCAACAGGGTGATACCTTGTTCCTGCCGGCCGGTCTAGATCTTATGACATGGAAGAATACCAATCCTTCTGAGGATTTGGTCGTTGTGCTCTGCTTCCCGCCCTCCTAGCGTCTCCAAGTCCAAGAGACAATATGGACAGGAACAAGCGCTTAGCCAGATTTGGACTGCTGCTTGCGGTACATCCCGGGTGTCATTCCTACAATCCGCTTGAATACCCGGTAAAAGCTTTCCGCATCCGCATACCCCACCGCTTCAGAGATCGCTCCTATTTTCTGCGAAGTGCATTGAAGCAGCTCACAGGCTGAACGAATACGGGTGTGCTGAACGAAAGTGTGGAACGTCTGACCGGTCCTCTGCTTGAACAGTCGGAAGAAATGCCGCTCGCTGAGCTTACATAAATCAGCTAAAGTCCGAATCGATAACGGCTCGCTGGCATGGGCATGAATATAATCAATTGCTTCAACAAGAGGATCCTCAGGCTGGAAAAGTTGTGCAGCTGGCTTATACGTTTTGCGGTGCAGCATAACGAGCAGTTGTATGAGCAAAGCATACAAAACAGCAGAAGAACCGTTTCGATTAATGGAATATTCCTCATACATGGACAGAAATAAAGGCTCGAAAGACAGCTGTCGATCACTAATCCAATAACCGTGATCATTGCGTCCGTCCGGTTGCAGCGTAAGCAAGGTCCCCAGATCAAGATCAACGATGACTTGACCCGTAAGATGCTCTAACAAACCTTCTGTAAACACACAATTGTACACAACCAATCTCTGGTCACGATGTGCCGAGGCTGGACGGAATACATGCTGCACTCCGATTGGAAGAACACATACATCTCCTTTACTCACCGCGTGAACTTGGTCACCAATATGATGATAGCCTTTCCCTTCCGAAATATAAGCAATCTCAATAAAGTCATGAGCATGGTAGCTGCTTGTAAAATTCTCCTCGAATCGATTGACGTAAACAGGTGTTTCTTTCCAGTACAAATCCTGTTTTCGTATCATGTTCTGCCTGATTGCCACAAAGCCTCCCCCTTGCCTCACTCGCTGCCTTCTGCAATTATTGTCATATATACCGTATGAAAATGTCAAGATTAACGATATGTTTTATCCCCTTCTGCTTATACACTTGAGACGAGATGGAAGATTTCTATTGAATAAATCATGTGAATAAGGAGCGTTCAGATGACTCAACCTTTACAAGTAATGGATCTACGCTGTGAATACAAACATAATCCGCTAGGTACCGATGTCATGCAACCTAGAATCAGCTGGAAAATTGAAGCTTCGAAACGGGATGTCGCCCAATCCGCCTATCGCATCCAAGCAGCAACGGACGCTTCATTCGCCACCTCCATCGTGTGGGATACCGGTAAACATGCCTCCGATCAATCCCTGCATATCGAATACGGAGGGACAACGCTGCAATCGCGCACTCGTTACTATTACAGGGTTCAGGCTTGGGATCAGAATGATTCCGCGTCCGATTGGAGCGAAACAGCGTTCTGGGAAACTGCCCTATTCAATCCTAGCGAATGGACAGCGGAGTGGATTACAGCGAACCTGCCTCGTGAAGAGGGCGATCCTGAACCTAACCACCAGCTTAGAAGAACATTTACAATCCAAGGAGAGCTTGTTTCTGCTCGTATTTATGCCACCAGTCTTGGACTTTACAAGCTGTACGTTAATGGTGCGGATGCCGACGACGCCTTATTCACACCTGGATGGACTAGCTACAACAAACGACTGCAATATCAAACCTATGACGTCACCAGTCTGCTGAAAGAAGGAATCAACGCTTTAGGTGTACAGCTCGCTAATGGCTGGTACAAAGGAAATCTGGGCTGGGCTTACCAGACTGATATTTATGGCAAGGATCGCGCTGCTCTTCTGCAGCTTCATCTTACTTATGCAGACGGTCGATCGGAAATTGTCGCAACCGACTCCTCATGGTCTGCAGCAGCTGGCCCTATTCTGATGTCAGAAATTTACCACGGGGAAACTTATGATGCCAGACTCGAGACGGACGGATGGTTGCTCGCAAGTTATGAAGAGACATCTGATTGGAGCAAAGCTGTTACATTGGAGCATTCCAAAGAAATCCTGATTGCTCAGGAGAACATGCCAGTTCGTGCCATTCAGGAAATTAAACCAATCCGGACTCTGACAACTCCTATCGGAGAGACAGTGGTTGATCTGGGTCAGAATATGGTCGGATGGGTTCGCTTCTCAGTTGAAGCACCTGCAGGTACTGTCATTACGATTCAGCATGCCGAGGTTCTGGATAAGGAAGGAAATTTCTATACAGGAAATCTTAGAAAAGCCAAACAGCTCATCACATATATTTGTCGAGGCGGAGCTGTGGAGATCTACGAGCCTACTTTCACCTTTCAGGGGTTCCGATACGTCAAAATTGAAGGTCTGGCAAACAATGAATCGATCGCATCAAGCTTGGTGGGAGTTGTCATTCATACCGACTTGGAAGAAACCGGGACGTTCCACAGCTCGAACGAGCTGCTTAATCAACTGCAGCGAAACATTGTGTGGGGGCAAAAAGGCAACTTCCTTGACGTGCCGACGGATTGTCCTCAACGCGATGAACGGCTGGGATGGACGGGAGATGCACAGGTATTCATTCGAACCTCTGCCTTTATCATGAATGTTGCCCCCTTCTTCAGCAAATGGCTTCGCGACCTTGAGGCAGACCAGCTGCCTAACGGCGGAGTACCTTACGTTATTCCGCAAGTGCTCGATGAAAAGTCCCATTCCTCTGCCGCCTGGGGAGATGCTGCTGTTATATGCCCCTGGACCCTCTACGAATGTTATGGAGACACAAGAATTCTTGAGGTGCAGTATAACAGTATGAAAGCCTGGATTGACTATATGCATGCTCAAGGCGATGATGAATTTTTGTGGAACACAGGCTTTCACTTCGGTGACTGGTTGGGGCTTGATGCCAAGGAGGACAGCTATATTGGCGCCACGCCTAAGGACCTTATTGCAACAGCTTATTTTGCTTACTCTACGCATTTGTTCGCGAAGATTGCAGCTATTCTGAACAGGCAGGACGATGCTGCTGTCTATTCCGAGCTGCATCGCAATGTCGTGGACCATTTCCGCAAAGAATTCGTCACACCTAATGGCCGGCTCGCTGCTCCAACTCAAACTGCTCACGCACTGGCCTTAACCTTTGATTTGCTGGAGGAGAAAGATCGCAAGCGGGCTGCCGATACGCTAGCCGCATACATCACAGAGAATAAGGATAAACTCACAACGGGTTTTGTAGGTACCCCCTATCTTTGTCATGCATTAACGCGTTATGGTCATATCGATGTTGCCTTCAAGCTGGTACTGCAGGAGGAATATCCATCCTGGCTGTATTCTGTTCTGCAAGGCGCTACTACGATCTGGGAGCATTGGGACGGAATCAAGCCGGATGGTTCATTCTGGAGCGATAATATGAACTCGTTCAATCATTACGCCTATGGCTCTGTCGGGGACTGGCTGTATCGAACCGTTGCCGGCATCGATACAGACGATCAGCGGACGGGCTACAAGAGGATTCATATCAGGCCGAATCTGACTCCTGCGCTTACCCATGCCAAGGCTTCCTATCAGTCCATGTATGGTGAAATAAGTGCCGGATGGGATACCCGGACGGAAGGCTCGATCTCGATCTCCATTACCATTCCAGCCAATACAGACGCAGCAGTCTACTTGCCGGGCGCTAAGCTGTCCTCCGTTCGCGAGAATGGAAGTGAGCTTCATCATGCAGCAGGTGTGAGGCAATTCACACAGACAGAGCAAGGAGTTGCCCTGGAGCTTGGTTCCGGCCAATACAACTTCACATACTCTGCATAAATATCGAAACAAATGGATAGAACACCGACACCCAAACAAGGTGTCAGTGTTCTATTTTTTATGTATAATAAGAGTATCAGAATAGAACAGAAGCAACTCTACTAAATAGTTTGAAGTTAGACAGCAAATGGGAGGTGAGATCAAGTTGGAAAAGTTGATTTTGGAGCAGCTGCAAATAATTAGCTCCTCTATGCAGCGTCTCGAGAGTGATGTACAGGGTTTAAAGGCCGATGTTCAGGGCCTCAAAGACGATATGCAAGTCGTCAAAACCGATATCCGTGGTTTGAAGGTCGATGTGCAAGGTCTAAAAGACGATATGCAAGTTGTCAAAACCGATATCCAT
>JARBUQ010000144.1 GCA_029239545.1 Paenibacillus sp. | reverse complement strand
CAGTGAATCAATATATTCTTAGTCACCTGCATGATGACCTGTCCCTTGTCAGACTAGCTGAGGTCGTTTTCCTGAGTCCGACTTATTTGTCCAAGCTGTATAAGCAAGCGTCAGGCATCGGCTTGTCAAATTATATCAACGAAGCACGCATTACCCGCGCGATGGAGCTGCTGAAGGACAACCGCTACAAAATTCACGAGATTGCCGGAATGGTTGGCATGGAATCCCCGACCTACTTCACCCGATTCTTCAAGCGTACGACGAACATGAGTCCGCAGGAGTACAGGGATTCCATTGGCAAACAGTGACCTTGCTACACATCCAATACGAACAGCTCCGTCTGTCTGGAGAAGTAGATGTTGCCGGCCCGATCAGCTATGCAAAGGCGTACTTCCTCCTGCATAATCGTTGCTTCCCGCGTGCTGGTTGCGATTCGGAACAAATACCCCCCGATATTGCCAAACAAGTGTCCGTCAGGTCGGAACCATAGATGACCGGCATGCCAGCCCAACCATTGCTTAGGCTGCTCCGGGAGGAAGCTGTTCAACGCAATCGTCTCGACAACAACCAACCCATCCGGATTGGCCTTGAAAATATGCGTATCTGTCAGACCCCATAGGTTCCCCTCCTCATCGAAGGTCAGGGAGTATACCGCGATAGATTCCGCGACCGGAATGATATCGCCAATTTTCTCGCGCTTAACGGTATCCCAGGCGAAGATTCGAGCCGAAGTCTCCACTGGACTTGTTCCTAAGCCTCCATGGATGGATGAGCCTCCATAAATGACCCCATCCTTGTAGGCAAGACTAACCACGCTTTGATTCTGTATCACATGTCTATGGTAATCGATTCGACCTGTCCGCGGATCGTAGAGAGTCAAGGCTCCGCCATGATGGCCGTAGAACGGGACGGTCCCGATGGCAAGCTCCTGTCCTGCCGCCACAAAAGCAAAGGGACGATCCTGATCCCGATCCTTTAAGGAGAACAGCAAGGTCGGATTGCTGCCGATTGTCCATGGCTTCTCCGGATCATACCGGTAAATTCTCGCACCTGGATAGACGCCCAGATACACTTGGCCCTCGTATTCGATCATTCCCTCTGGCTGCCCAACGCTTTTATACTCCGTAATTTCATCTGCCTTATGGTCATATACCGCGAAGCCTCCGGCGAAAAATCCGCCCACAAGCAGTCGATCATGTTGATCGATCGCAAAACACTGAATTTTGTTCTCTTGACCCGGTACATTCGTCTCTCTGATCTCGCCACAATCTGTCTGCGGATTGTAGAGCCAATAGTTGCCGTCCTGCATAACGCTTATGAGACTCCAGCCTGGATAGGCCTGCTGGTCCTGCCAACGGAGCCAGCCGAAATCCCTTGCCGGTTGCGTGCATTCGAGAGAAGTCTGGGCCACTTCTCTTGTTTGCATATTATACGAAGCCAGACGGTAGTCCTGAACGAAATATATGTGACCCGTCTCAGGACTTGGCGAAGAAATATCCCAACCCATCGCTCCCTCCAGCCGATCCACCCATTGCTGCTCTACCCAGTTATAGATCAACATCACATTAGAAGGGCTAAGCTTGACAAAAACAAGATCACCTACAACATTAAGATCGTAAACCGTCTCTCCCTCGATTTTATCAACTGGAAGTGTTATGACGGTTTTATTGCCCGAATGCTTGTCGATCGCCACGAGTGCAGCCTGCTGTGTCCCTATTCCCGCAAAGACGGTATCTGTCGTCAAAGCAAGACTGCGAAGATACTTTTCCCCTTCAACGATTTGACCGTAGTCTCTAAAGCTATTCCGGATCGGATCATAAGCGAATAATTTGCCATTCGGATAAGTACCCCCATACACAATTCCTTGCTTATCCGCTTGAATTCGCCATATGAAGCTCTCGCTCTCGAGTGCCAATCCCAGGTTTTCCAGTTCAGCAGCATCTGGCTTTAATCGGTAAAAGTAACCCTGTGTACTTCCCATATATACGGTACCATCCGGCAAAAGATCGATCCCCCAGCAGTGAGTCGAACCGCCCTCAAGCTCAAAAAGCTGCAGGCACTCCCCCGTAAAAACATCAATGATATGGAGAGTTGCAATTTTTCCGCAGGATACAGCATAAATACGCGGATTTCGGTTCGCGTCTCCCGAGTCATAAGCCGCAGCAACGTAGCTGACTGTGTGAATTGGACTGCCTAACGCTCTTGCCTTCATCGTGATCCCCCTCGTTCAATCCCAGTGAATTCTAGCAATAAACTCCTGTCTTTGACCAGTATAAACGTTCATCCGACAAGGCGCATCTATTAATTGACACCCTGCCGGGATCATGGTAGATTAACTTCGAAAACGTTTTCAATACAACAAAAAGATTGATGTTGAGAGGGGCATTTATGAACCGTTATGAGTGGGTTAGCAAGGATGGGACTTTCACTTTTGATGCAGCGACAGCTGGATGGTCACACCAATACGAAGAATTGGCACAGTTAAGCAATATGAACACTGCGATTGAGATCGATGGGGTCTTGGTCTCCTGTTTCGGCCGTAACCTTTCCATATCGGAAAACATGGAATCATCGGATGACCATGGCAGCTTTAAGCAGCTTACAGTTGCGAGCAGGCTTGACCATCCCTCTGAGGATGTAGATGTGGAGGCTGAGGTGTTGTTCCGCCTGTATGCATCGCCAGCTTTCCTTACCATCACGGCTTTGATCCACAATAACGGACCATCCCCCGTTACACTTGGAAAATGTATGCTTGTCAGCGGTGGAGGCGGCAGCAGCGGATCAACCGCTTCTTTCCTTCAGCTTGGCGACCAGCCGGATCACATCCGAGTATTTTGCCAAACGGCCTGGGTCATCAATAACTATGTCGCACCCGTTAGCTCTAATTCAGGCATACACACAAGTAAAACCGTCGGTCAGTTTAATAATCCTGCTTCCGAAGTCGCGCTTACCTCCGGCTTTCTTACTTTTGACCGGGCCGATACCCAGATTATATACACTTATGAGTCTGAGAAAAGCAGCCTGAATCTAGAAGCAATCTGCAATTTGGATGGTTATGAGCTTGTTCCGGGACAGCAGCTCTGCTCCGAAACCGCTTATCTAGCATTCTCACGAGATCCGTTCACAGCGCTTGAGAATTGGGCACTCAGGGCCAGCGAGCATTATAAGCCGAAATTCGCCGCCCGCCCTAATCTGGGTTGGGTTGGAGGTTGGACCTGGAGAGACGGATTCTCTCTGGAAACCTATGAAGAAATCGTACTGGAGAACTCTGCAGCCATTCGACACAAGCTTGGCGGCTTCGGCATCAAGAACATCTGGACGAGCATCGGCAATCTCAAGGATATGCTGCCCGGCAACTGGAATGAGGAGAATCTCGAAGCCTTCCCCCATGGATGGGAGTGGTTGATAGAGAAGCTGGAGCAGAACGGGCAAAAGCTTGGATTCTGGATCGCCCCGTTCTGGATTCCCAACAAATTATCCAATCTGTTCGAGGAGCATAAGGATCACTTGCTGAAGAAGGATGGAGAATACCTTTTTAACAATTACAGATCCCCCTACGGCAAATCAGGCACACTGCCCAAGGAAGAACGGGTTGGCTTCTATAGCCTGGATGGCAGCCATCCCAAGACTCATCAATTCCTGAGGAAGGTGTTCGAGTATTATAACAGGATCGGGATCCGCTTCTTCATGATTGATTTCTTATATGCCGGTTCCGGCTCGACGCCTGGACATTTTGTTTATGACGAATACTACGACAGGACCAAAATCAAAGGACCTGAAGTGTATCGGGAAGCTCTTAAGGTTATTCGTGAGGCTGCAGGCGAAGAAACTTACCTCCTCTCTTCTACCGGGACCACTTTTCAAAATGTAGGCTGTGTTGATGCTGTTCGGGTCGGCCCGGATATCGGTGAAGGACGCCCTTTGATCGAGACGATGGCCGAATATCCGGCTACCTATACGATTCACGGCTGGAAGCTGATCAATACGGTTGCTGCATGTATGGCTTACACTTATTTTACAGATCGGAAGCTCTATTATAATGATGGCTTCAACGTGTTGACGGTAGACAAACCTATTCCTCTAGAAGAGGCTCGGGCAACAATCAGTATGTTCGGCTTGTCCTCCGGACCTGTCGTGCTTGGGGATGATATTGCTACGATCAGTGAGGAGCGTCTCGCCTTAATCAAGAAATGCTTGCCCCAATATACAGAGATGGCCAGACCCGTCGACCTGTTCACAGCGCTAGCCCCTGACACTCCCCGAATATTCAACCTGCGTGTGAAAAAACAGTGGGAGGAATGGAATGTTGTAGGCGTGCTGAATGCTGAAGCTTCTCCACTTACCGTGGACGTGCGATTGAATGAACTCGGGTTGAACGAGGAGCTGTCGTATTCGGTGTTCGACTTTTGGAATGAGATGTATACGGGAGAAGTACGCGGCGGAAGCGTTAAGGTGGATGTGCCTGCATACAGCATTAAAGTGTTAAGAATCAGCGAGGTTAGGAATCACCCTTGGCTGCTCTCGACTGATATGCATGTTACACAAGGAGGAGTAGAAATCGTCCAACTCGACTGGAACGCGGACAAAGGACAGCTCAAAGGTGTGTGCACACGTCCTGCCGGGGAGCATGGCCATCTGTACTTCCGCTTGCCTCCAGGCTGGAAGCCCGTTAACTATGAAGGGCTCCATGTGGCAAAGATTCGTGAAGATAACACTGTAATCGTGACGAAAAAGCTTAGCTTCAACGTCGAGACATTGACGTGGCGCATCGATTTTGAGCGGACGGCTGAATTCAAGGTGGGCAACTACGCAGGATTATAGGCTTCGGCTATTGGCGCCTCTGGGATCGTTGTCCAGAGGCTTTTGTCTAATTCAAACCATTAATTAGGCTAACCAAACTAATTCGTCTAAATTTCTATACCAAAGTAACCCAACATCCATACTACTCCACCTACATATTCTCCAGCTTCCGCTCTATCCTCTCCAATACAGTATCCAGACTATCGAGTCCCGACCAGTAAAACTTCAATTCATTACGCATCGCCGCCAACTTGTAGCAGGTCAGATTAAGATCCGTGTAATAATGGAACGTATTCATCACCTCACGGTAGAGCTGAAATCTGGAGGGACGGACCATCCTCTCTTCTCCGGACCATTCTGCCGCAAGTTTCATCGCCGGGATGCTGAGCGTGTGCTGACGAATATACAGCTGGGTATCATAGGAAACCAGATATTCCTGGAACAGCTTGGCGGCCTGTTTGTTGGAAGCTCCGCGTGTAACCGCGATGCCAATTACAACCAGCAGGGTGCTGGCCTCATCCTGAGACGGCAACGGAGAAATATCATAGGTAAACGATGCATCTCCAAGAGAATTGAGCGTAGAATACGTTGCGATAATCATCGATACTTTTTGCTTGAGGAACAAGGTTTCCACATCGTCTTCATCCTCAGAGAAATAGGTTGGGAACAAGGTCTTGTCGCTGATCAGCTCCATGCATGTGCGCAAACCCTGCTTGAGCTTCTCGTCACTGCGCAGTTCATATTTCCCCTCTTCATTCTTCTGAAAAAACACTTTGTTCTGCAATAAAAACAACGGCCAGCGATTATCCGACAGCAGATGAAAATACAGTCCATATCGATCATTCGCATTCGCAATCTTCGAGCACGCTTCCTTCACATCGTCCCAAGTCCAGCTTCCATCAGGCTCAGGCAAACGCATTTCGTTGAAGTGATCCTTGTTATAACAAAGCACAACCGGAGTGAATACGAACGGACGCACGTAGAGCGACTGATTCGTTGTAAAAGGCTTGTTCAGGTAGGGATATGTGCTCTCCCCCATCTCCAACGGCTCCAGATACTCCTCTACAGGCGCACTATCCAAAATTTCGTAATCATAATGATTCAGCATCATCACATCACACTTGGACTCCTCAATGTAGGTCGTTATCCCTTCCCGGTTACGAGGAAAATGCATAGCTACAGGCTGAATCTGAATATTCGGATACTGCTGCTGAAAAGTGTGGACCAGCTTCAGAATGTGAGTTTCCCGAATCGTCGTTTTGTAGTATCCGAATTTGATCGTTATTGCTTCGGCATTCCTTGTTCTAATCACCTTCGCGCCAATTCTTGGCACCTTCTCTATATAGCCTTCGCCAACGAGGACCTCCAGACCTTTGCGCACTGTAACCTTACTAAGCTGAAATTGCTGACATAGCTCCATCTCCGACGGAAGATAGCTGCCAACGGGATAATGCTCGGTCAGAATGTCATCTCTTAAGGAGACTATCATTTGTTCGATTCTGCTTCTGGACGTACTTCTTTTGGTTTTCATCTTCAGAGCCTCCGGTTAAGTCTTAACAGGTTTCTGCTGGTCTATTTTGAGCTTAATTATAGTCGATTGCATGAAACTTGTCATATTTCTCTCTTAATTGATGCTCTTTTGTTGATAAAAATAACGTTGACAGGTGAATCGTTCTGCTTTTATAATTATACCAAAGTATACCAGAGTTTCTATAGGAGGCTGTTGCTATTATGACCAAAATTGTATTTTTACAAAGCCAAGGTGTATTGAACCGCGTATTCAATCAAACGCAGATCGACAGGTTAAGAGCTTTTGGGGAAGTGGTGTTAAATGAACATAACGATCCCGCTTCACCCGAGAAGCTGAAGGAACAAATTGCTGGAGCCGATATTGCCATTACTTCCTGGGGAGTTCCAGCATTAACCTCTGAAATATTAGCAAACGCACCGAACCTGAAAGGAGTGTTTCACGCTGCCGGAACGGTCAAGGGTCTTGTGACGCCAGAACTATGGGACAAAGGGATCCGCGTATCGAATGCAACTGAAGCGCTCGGCAAGGGCGTAGCAGAGACCGCGCTCGGCCTTACCATCACCGCTCTGAAGGATATGTGGAGATTATCCCAGCATACGAGAAGCGGCGCTTGGGGCGGCACATCACGGGTCAGAGAATTGTACGAGGTTACAATTGGAGTCGTCGGCGCTGGCAAGGCTGGCGGACATTACATCAAGCTGCTGCAAAACTTCGACGTCAAGGTTGTGTTATTCGACCCTATTATCACCCACGAAGCTGCTGAGAAGCTGGGCGCGAAGAAGGTAGAATTCGAACAGCTGCTTGCATTGTCGGATGTGATCTCCATTCATGCTCCGTCGTTACCTGAGACAGACAAGATGTTCAATAAGGAAAGTCTGGCGCAGCTGAAAGATTCTTGCATTATTATCAATACAGCCAGAGGCTCTATCATTGATGAACCGGCCCTGATCGAGGAGCTGCGCAAAGGCAGATTATTCGCATGTCTGGATGTCACGAACCCTGAGCCTCCTGTTGCCGATCACCCGTTTCGCGAGCTGCCCAATGCTATTCTGCTCCCGCATATCGCCGGATCTGTGAACAACGGCCTGCATCGGGTTGGCGCATCCGTCGTGGACGATATCGAACGTTTCCTGAATGGCGAGAAGCTGCGCGGTGAGGTAACGGCTGAGCAGATGAGCATTCTTGCCTAATACCCACTTTTCTGGAGGTTAGACTATGACCCGTATTCACCAAACCTTGTATGCAGAACGAAGAGAACCCCTCCTGTCTGCATTCGGCTTCAAAGGCGGTTATTTGACAGAGCTATGGCAGTCCATCAGCGGATTGCAAGGAAGCAGCGGCACTACCGGAGTTGGAGTTGGCGTGCAAAGTATTCTATGGTCGGATGCAAGAGTGTTCGTACAGAGCGGGGAGCTGGAGGGCAATCAGATGATGGCTGATATGACCCGTCATGCCCTATCCTTAGCGGATGGTGTGGAGTTCAACACCCCTCTTGAGCTTTTGGATCACATTCTTCCTGACGTTTATGCTTATGGTCAGTCCCGAACCGGCTTCCAGGATCTGCGGTATACATTTGCCCTAAATTCTCTGGTCACTGTTGACCACGCTGCTTGGGCATTATATAGTGGCGAGGAGAAATCGAATTTTTACAATCTGGTCCCTGAAACCTATCGAGCCGTTCTGACGGAGCGCCATGCAGAGCTTGCAAGCATCCCCATTATAGCCTACGGAATGTCAGAAGCCGGGATTACTGAGATTATGGAGGAAGGTTATTTCTTTCTAAAAATCAAGCTCGGAGCAGATCCGGATGGCGATGGCGATCAGGAAAAAATGCTGGAGTGGGATAAGCTGAGAATTAGCCAAATTCATGAAATAGCCAAGCGTTACACATCTTCCCGCACGGATAGTGGAGCTATCGCCTATTATCTGGATGCCAACGGGCGTTACGAGAGCAAAAGCACGCTGCAGCGCTTCCTCGAGCATGCCGGGCAAATCGGAGCGCTGGAGCATATCCTTTTATTCGAGGAGCCTTTTCCCGAGGAGCTGGAGATCGATGTGACCGACATTCCCGTTCGCTTGGCTGCTGATGAGAGTGTGCATAATGAAAAGGATGCAAGGAAGCGAATCGAAATGGGTTATGGCGCATTCGCGCTGAAGCCTGTCGCCAAGACGATGAGCATGAGCCTCATCATTGCCAAGCTCGCCATCGAACAAGGCGTGCCTTGCTTCTGCGCCGATCTTACGGCTAATCCGCTATTGGTCGACTGGAACAAGAATCTGGCCGCCCGCCTGCCAGCAATTCCGGGGCTGAAGGTTGGAGCCATCGAGACGAATGGCCATCAGAATTATTCCAACTGGCTGCAGATGAAGAGCTGGCACCCCCGTGCCGGAGCCCCTTGGATGGAATCGAGTCGGGGCATTTACAAGCTCGATGAGCTATTCTATGAAACCGATGGCGGAGCGCTTCAAGCCAGTCCTGCCTATTTGGAATTGCTTCATAACTCGTGAAACAGGTTTGTTGTAGAAACCGTCCGGTTCATTCTCTGGGCGGTTTTTTTCGTGAGTCGCTGCGCATTGGTCTGATTAAGCATGATTGAAAACAAGGGCATGCGGCTTTTTAAGGGTCAGCTTAGCGAGCCAGGTTTAGAACGGGTATCCCGGCTTATTTCCTCTCCGTCAGCTCGTCGTGTATCCGATTTAACACGGGTTTTCCGGCTTATTTCCCTCCGTCTGCTCGTCGGGTCCGATTTAGCACGGGTATCCCGGCTTATTAGTATGGCGGTCTCGGTTGGCTGAAAAT
>JARBUQ010000143.1 GCA_029239545.1 Paenibacillus sp. | reverse complement strand
CAAGCTTACTTCTATCAACCCAAAGCTGCATTTCAGGTGACGGATCGAATCGATTTTGCGGAGCATAATGCCAGATTTCAAGCGGGTGTTGTAGTTCAAACAGCTGAGCTTTTTCATAATGAAGGGAAGGGCGATCTTGATACCATTGTTAAGCAATTGTTGGAGGTAAATCCACCTTTTAGTCCTAAGTTTCTGCTGGAAACAGCCGAGCGGATGATGGGCTGTTTGACTGGCGAGAGAACGAAGAGGGTCAAATTTCTGATGGAATGTTTGCCGCTTATTGAGACCATACACGTGTATCGGACCTGGTGGTCGGAGATGAAACAGGAATTGATACGTAGCGGGAGTCTGGTCGAGGAATCCGGAATGCGCAAGGAAGTAAAACAGATGTGCAAGTATATAACCAAGCATTACAGCAGGGATCTGAGTCAAAAGGAATTAGCCGACGTAGTCAACCTGAATGCTACGTATGCCGGGAAGCTGTTCAAGCGCGAGACAGGAGAGACGATCCCTGATTATATTAACCGGATTCGGATCCAGGAGGCTTGCACCTTTCTTGATCAAACTACCATGAAAGTATACGAGGTAGCCAGTGCTACAGGATTTTCTGACTATCGTTACTTCTGCAAAGTGTTTAAGCATTACGCTGGTGCGACCCCTTCTGATTACAAAGACAAACAGCAGTCGAAAGAACGGACATAAGAACAAGTCCATTTAGCGATTATACTCTCTAATGGGCTTTTTTTGCTGTTATTCGGTTGAATAAAGGAAAGCAGCAGAGTATAATCGCAATATAGTTTGTCGACTAATTAATTATCGGATTTACAAGCAAGTATTAGTACATGTTGATCAACATCGAAGGAGTAGGTGAGCTGACATGGAACATTTGGACCAAAAGAAGAAAATTACGATCATGATATCCATTATGGCGGTTATGCTGTTCGCGGCATTGAATCAAACCATCGTTGGAACTGCGTTGCCGCGTATAATAGCCGAGCTTGGCGGGATGGAATACTACAGCTGGGTGTTCACGATCTACATGCTGACCTCCAGCATAACAACCATTCTTGTTGGCAAGCTGTCTGACTTATATGGGCGTAAGCCTTTTATTCTGATTGGGATTTCAATCTTCATACTGGGATCGTTCTTATCCGGAACTTCCGGCTCTATTATTGAGCTCATTGTGTATCGCGGGATTCAAGGGTTCGGGGCGGGGATGATTATGTCTACCTCCTTTGCTTCCATTGGAGACTTGTTCGCGCCTCGTGAGCGCGGGAGATGGCAAGGGTTAATGAGCGCCTCATTCGGAGTGGCCAGTGTGTTCGGTCCTGCTCTCGGGGGGTATATCGTAGACCATTTTGAATGGCATTGGGTATTTTGGGTTTTTCTTCCGATTGGTATTCTGGCTATGATTTTGATCTGGATCCTGTTCCCATCCGTTCCCCGCAGAGAGAAGGCGGCGATTGATTACTGGGGATCGATATTTCTTACTTTAACGATGGTGCCGATGCTGCTTGCCTTCTCATGGGCGGGCTCCAAATATGCGTGGGGCTCCGGTCAAATCATCAGCCTGTTTATTTCAGCAGCTGCGGCTCTTCTGTTGTTCATAGCTGTGGAACGCAAAGTGCAGAATCCGGTGCTGCCTTTATCCTTGTTCCGGAATTCAATCTTCACGATCTCTAACATGTCTGGCTTTATGATGGGAGCAGGGATGTTCGGGGCGATTATGTATATGCCTTTCTTCGTGCAGGGGGTAATGGGAACTTCGGCAACCCATTCCGGCTTTATTACTATGCCTATGACGCTGAGTCTTGTAGTGGGCAGCGCTTTGGGCGGACAGCTCATTTCGAGAACGGGCAAATACAAATATTTGGCTGTTCTCGGAATGCTGATGATGACAGTTGGCCTTCTGTTCATGTCGTTCATGAACGCTGAGACTGCTTTGTGGCTGATCATCCTTTATTTGATACTTGTTGGTACTGGCGTCGGCTTCGGCATGCCGGTATTCACATTAACGGTGCAGAATTCAACTACACCCCAATTGCTAGGAGTAGCAACTGCCTCCTCCCAGCTGTTCCGCTCACTCGGAGGAACGGTAGGGGTTTCCATAATGGGAACCGTGCTGGGCCACCGAATCGCTATCAAGATGCAGCAGCTTGCTGGAGACTCCGGTCAATCCGAAGCAGCCGCTCCAGCACTTAGCCCTGATGTGGCGGAGAAGCTGGAACAGCTGAACAATCCCCAGATGCTGTTAGATCCGCCCAAGCTGGAGCAGCTTCGATTGGCCTTGCCAGAATCGGTGCAGCAGTTATTCAAGGAGTTGGTGGCGATGCTCCAAGAATCGCTTGGATATGCTTTATCCGGAGTGTTTCTGACGGGGGCTCTTCTTGTGAGTGTGGCCTTCGTGCTCACCTTGTTTCTGAAGGAAGTCCCGCTGCGCAGCGCCGCTCAAAAGGGAGTGGACACCTCGCCTGTGAAACAAGATGGGCAGGAGCATATGCAGGGACGTTGGAGTAAACAGCATTAATTTCACAGCCAAGAACCTGACTGGTGAATTTCGAGCTTCCAGTCAGGTTCTTATTATTTGTCTTTTTCCCCATCAGGACTTCTGGGATCGATCAGCCTCATCACACGTTCAATGAATACTTCAGGGTCAATCGGCTTGGAGATGAAATCGCTGACTCCTGATTTGACAGCTTGACTGAGATTAACGAGATTGGCATCTCCAGTAACAATCAGCACCGGGATGCTGTTAGTAATTGGCGAGCTTTTCAGGTTGTCTAGCGTACTAAGACCGTTCATGCCGGGAAGGTTCAAATCTACGATTATCAGGTTGTACAGAGGATGAAGCATTTTCTGAAGAAAAAATTGCTCGGCATCGTCATACACATCTACCTGATAATCCTTGAGCTCAAGAATTTGTTTGACCAGCCAACGGAATGGAGGACTGTCGTCAACAACGGCTACTCTGCGGTATAATGGTTTCATCTGGTAATTCCTTTCTGTGCATGAATAACACATACATTTACTTGTGAAGGAGGAACCGACTTATGTCGAATCCTGAGTTTGAAGCCAAGCTGAACCGAATCATCAAGATGTCCCAACAAATGTACATAAAGGACGCAGCTCCACGTATTACAGAAGTACAATTGACGCTTGCGGAATGGAAAGCAGGACGTATCCAGAGCGCAGCCGCAGCAAAAGCGATTTATTTGCAAATTCACACCATGAAGGGTGTTGCGCTTACTATCCATTTTGAACCAATGCACCAAATTTGTGAAGCCTTAATTGCGATTCTGGAACGAGAAGATATGCAGGCGGCAGAGACGCTCATTGAACAGCTGCCCGCGAAGCTGGCTGATTGTGAAGCGATCGTTACGACATAAGTTGACAACATATCCAGCATCTCCGTATAATAATTGAGATAAGCATGATCATATGGTTAACACGTGGACGAAATCAAGTAGGCCGCAGTCCTTAGGCAAGAGAGAAAGCTCCGGCAATCCCTATAGGGAAGCACCGTGGTGAGAGAGCTTTTCTTAAGAAGATCGGCTGAACGCTAATTTCAGAGTGCGGGCACTAAACCCGCCGGTTGGTAACCGTTAATAACCTTACAAAGGCGATTGCAAGCAGGCAACTATGGTTGTCTCGCAATAACCAGGGTGGTACCGCGAGTTGAACTCGTCCCTGCTTCAGGGGCGGGTTTTTGTGTTTTTTTCGTAATATGTGTATGTAAGCTTGGGGAAAAGACTGAAATTCATTCCATTGGAGGCTGCAAGTGATGAAAGCAAGTGAAATTCGTAGCAAATGGTTGGAGTTTTTTGCAGGAAAGGGACATAAGATTGAGCCAAGCGCATCACTTGTGCCGCATAACGATCCATCCCTATTGTGGATCAATGCAGGTATGGCACCGCTTAAAGCTTACTTCGACGGTCGCGTTAAACCAGAGAATCCGCGGATTGCCAATTCACAGAAGTGCATTCGTACCAATGATATTGAGAACGTAGGGAAGACACGCCGCCATCACACTTTTTTCGAGATGTTGGGCAACTTCTCCATTGGCGACTACTTTAAGGAAGAAACGATAACTTGGGCTTGGGAATTTCTGACCGATCCGAAGTGGATTGGATTCGATCCGAATCGTCTGTCCGTAACGGTATATCCGGAGGATGAAGAGGCATTCAAGTTCTGGAATGAGAAGATTGGTATTCCCCAGGAGCGCATTTATAAGCTGGAGGAGAATTTTTGGGATATCGGAGAAGGTCCTTGCGGTCCTTGTACCGAGATTTTCTATGATCGCGGTGACAAGTACGGGGACTTGAATGACCCGGAATGCTGGCCAGGCGGAGAGAACGAACGTTTCCTGGAAGTATGGAATCTCGTGTTCTCACAATTTAACCATAACAAAGATGGAAGCTACACCCCGCTGCCGAACAAAAATATCGATACTGGAGCCGGCTTGGAGCGTTTTGCATCGATCCTTCAGGATGTGGATTCCAACTTCGACACGGACCTGTTCCAGCCCATGATCCAACATACTTGCAAGCTGGCCGGAATCAAATATGGCGAGAATGAGCAGTTCGATATTGCCCTCAAGGTTATTGCCGACCATATCCGTACGGTAGCGTTCACCATAGGTGACGGTGTGCTGCCTTCGAATGAGGGACGTGGTTATGTAATGAGACGTTTGCTTCGACGGGCAGTCCGCTATGGCAAAGTATTGGGGATGGAGAAACCATTCTTATATCAATTGACCCCTATTGTGGGTGAAGTGATGGGGATGTACTATCCGGAAATAGTAGAGAAGCGTGAATTTATTGAGAAGGTTATTCGTACCGAAGAGGAGCGTTTCCATGAGACGTTGTCGGACGGTCTCGCCATTCTAGGTGGAATGATTGCAGATGCGCGTCAGGCTGGAGTTACTTTCATTAATGGGGCAAATGCCTTCAAGTTATATGACACTTACGGGTTCCCTCTAGATTTGACAGAGGATTTTGCTGTAGAGAATGGTTTAACTGTCGATCGTGACGGGTTCGAAAGTGAGATGGAGGAGCAGCGCAAGCGTGCGCGTTCCGCTCGTCAGGACACAGGCAGCATGAAGGTACAGGGCGGTGCGCTGGCTGATTTTACGGTTAAAAGTGAGTTTGTTGGTTATACTGATTTGGTAACAACTTCTAAAGTAACGGCGATTATTCATAATAATGAATTCGTCGATATTATCGGTGCAGGCGAAGTATGCCAGATCGTGCTGGATCGGACTCCTTTCTACGCGGAGAGCGGAGGACAAGTGAGTGACCACGGCGTTATTCGGAGTAATGGTGCAGAGGCTTCCGTTGATGAGGTGTTCAAAGCCCCTAATGGACAGCATGTGCATACAGTTGCGATTACCAAAGGGACGATTCGTGCAGGAGAGGCTGTAACAGCGGAAGTATCTTCTTCCTTGCGGGAAGCTACTGTGAAGAATCATACGGCTACCCATCTGCTGCACAAAGCGTTAAAGCAAGTTTTAGGCGAGCATGTTAATCAAGCCGGATCTTTGGTAGAGCCTGACCGGTTGCGCTTCGACTTCTCCCATTTTGGCAGCATCACAAGCGAAGAGTTGGCTGAGATCGAGCGTAAGGTTAATGAGCAAATATGGAAGCAGACTGCAGTCGTAACCGAGCAAAAAGCAATTGCTGAAGCCAAGGCGATGGGGGCGATGGCGCTATTCGGCGAGAAATATGGCGATGAGGTACGGGTAGTGCAAGTAGGCGACTACAGCTTGGAGTTATGCGGCGGCTGTCATGTGCGTAATACGGCAGAGATTGGCCTGTTCAAAATCATCAGCGAGAGCGGTATTGGTTCCGGGGTTCGCCGTATTGAGGCAGTTACGGGACGAGGCGCTTACTTATATATGGAGCAGCAGCTCCATATTCTCAAGGAATCAGCAGGTTTGCTGAAGGCAGGCGTAACCGATGTGCCTAAGCGTGTAGAAGGATTGCTCCAGCAGCTGAAGGAGCTTGGCCGTGAGAACGAATCACTGCGCGGCAAGCTGAGTACAGTAGAGGCTGGCTCGCTAACCGACCAGGCGAAGCTTGTAGGTGGGATCACACTGTTAACCGCTCAAGTGAACGCAGGCGATATGGAATCGCTTCGCTCGATCGTCGATCAGACCAAAGCGAAGCTGGGCTCTGCGGTGATCGTGCTTGGCGCAGTCAGCGAGGACAAGGTGAACCTTGTCGCGGCTGTTACGCCAGATCTCATCGCACTTGGCCATCACGCAGGCAAGCTGATCAAGGAAGCGGCTGCGATATGCGGCGGCGGCGGCGGCGGACGCCCGGATATGGCGCAAGCCGGAGGTAAGGACCCGTCGAAGCTCAAGGAAGCACTTCAGGCAATAGAGCGCTTGATTGGTGGAAAAGATTAATTATTATTAGCCTGTCAAGAGGTCGAATTTGTGAAATTTTCTGAACTTAACAGGAATTTTACTATTGGCAGAGAATAATACAGTTATAGAGGTTATAATGGGTTTAGGAACCGGGGGTGCTTGGCGATGAACCATATGGACAAAACAATGAAATTCGATGTAACACCTGAAGGCGTAGAAACATCGTCCAAGGAAGTGCTGTTGGCTGTATACGACGCGCTGCAAGAGAAGGGCTACAACCCGATCAACCAGATTGTGGGGTACTTGCTTTCTGGCGACCCGGCTTTTATTCCGCGGCATAACAACGCGCGCAGCCTGATTCGTAAGCGTGAGCGAGACGAATTGATTGAAGAGCTGGTACGAAGCTATTTACAGCAGAACAAATAACATGATAAGAATCATGGGACTTGATTATGGAGACAAAACAATTGGTGTGGCAGTAAGCGATGAATTCGGCTGGACCGCGCAAGGACTGGAGACCATCCGGAGGAAGAAACCCGAGGATGATCTGGCCCGGCTGGAACAAATCGCTAAGGAATATAGCGTTACCGAGATTGTGCTTGGGCTTCCGAAGAATATGAATGGCACCATAGGTCCAAGAGGAGAAATTTGCAAGGAATTTGCTTTAACGCTGCAAAACAAGTTCGAGCTGGCTGTACACCTTTGGGATGAAAGGCTAACAACGGTTTCTGCACAACGCACGTTAATAGAAGCTGATGTAAGTCGAAAGAAACGCAAGCTGGTTATTGACAAGATGGCAGCTGTGTTGATTTTGCAAGGCTTTTTGGACTACAAATCGAAAAGGTGAGGTGTACTATGTCTAACGACAACAAGAACCTAGAAGAACCGGAAATTATTTTTATTCCGGATGAAGAAGGCAATGAAGAAGAATTCGAAGTCATCATGAAATTTGAGATGGACGACTCGGATAAGAAATATATGATGGTTGTTCCTGTTAACGGTGACGAGGAAGAGACGGATGAGGTATACGCGTTCCGTTACGAAGAAGACGGAGACGATCTTCAACTGTTCACGATTGAAGATGAAGCTGAATGGGATATGGTCGAAGAGACTTTTAATACATTGGTAGCCGAGCTTGAAGAAGAGGATAATGAAAAATGAGTGCGAATGGATTTTTGAATGCGACTGAGGTGACAACCCTTAGGGATATATATGGGAAGGACATCGTGTTGTTCGATGAGCAAGGCGAGTCAACCGTTCATCGCATCATTACCGAGTTTACGTTCGAGTCCCAGACCTATACGGCTCTGCAGTCCGAGGCGCTTCGAAAAGAACATGAGGTTGCTTTGTTCAAGGTAATAGTAAAGCCAGGTGAAGAACCGGAATTGCAGACGATCGAAGATGATGATGAGTGGGAGACGATCTCCGAGCTTGTCGATGATCGGATGTATCCATCGAAGGAATAAGACGATCGAGCGGAGGTTAATTGACCGCTCTTTTTCGCATCTCACAATATTCAGTTCTGGGGTCCCCGCGAAAGGTATCGGAGAGTGCTTCGAAGGCTCCGTTATTATTTTGTGGGGTTATTTTGTGAAGATATGGGCTAACCAAGAGGAGAGGAAAATGGAAAATCGACGAAGCCGCGTAAAAGGGGTCCTGCTGACTCTGCTGATACTCCTATTAATAGGAGTTGGAGCTGTTGGAGGTGTAGGCTTGTATGCCTCTTCTTCCATGAAGCCTGTTGAAGTGCAGGAACAAGAAGTAGCTGTTAATATTGAGTCTGGAACGGGATCATCATCGATTGCAGATTTACTGGAACTTAATGGACTTATTCGCGATGCATTCGTATTTAAAGTATACTTAAAGTATAAAGGTGAGGGCTCGAGGTTCCAGGCAGGACATTATGTATTTCGCCCAGGTGAATCACCGGATGAGATCATTGCCCGCCTGAATCAGGGGGATACAGTGAAGACGGAGATGCTTCGATTCACCATTCCTGAAGGCTTCACAATTCTGCAGATTGCGGACAAGCTCAGTACGCAAGGTGTAGTGAATCGGGATAAATTTCTTCAGGCGGTAGATGCCAAAGCTGCTTTTGCAGAAAGGCATCCGTGGGTAGCACTAATTCAAGAAGTGCCCACGATGAAGCACCGTCTGGAAGGGTATTTATTCCCGGAAACTTACGAGATGAAGAAGGACAGCACCGAGCAGGATATTATTGAGCGTATGCTGCTGGAGCTGGATAATAAGCTTAAGAGCTTGCCTGCCGACTGGCAGGAGAAGCAAAAAGCGATAGGGCTTAATTTTCATGAGCTCATGACTGTTGCCTCCCTGGTTGAGCGAGAGGTAGTTGTCGATGAGGAGCGTGCATTGGTGGCTGGTGTAATCTTGAATCGGATCAAACAGAATATGAAGCTGCAGATAGATGCGACTGTGCAGTATTTGCTGGACAAGCCCAAAGAACGGCTTTATGAAAAGGACCTTCAAATTCAGAGCCCATATAACACTTATGAGATTCCTGGATTGCCGCCAGGGCCTATTGCCAGTCCTAGCTTGAAGTCAATACAGGCGGTTTTGTACCCGGCTGAGACCAAATATTTGTTTTATGTAACGAAGAAGGATGGTACGCAATCTCATTATTTCGGAGAAACGTATCAGCAGCATCTGGATAATATCGAGTTAAGCAATAAGAAGAGGTGAATCCCTTTGTCAGGAACACAAGTAAAATATGAGCTGCTCGCTACTGCAGGCTCCTTGGAAGAATTGA
>JARBUQ010000142.1 GCA_029239545.1 Paenibacillus sp. | reverse complement strand
AACCTGGATAAAAGTCGTCTTTCGTTTTGATCTTTAGTGGTCTCTCACCAAAAAGTACAAGTTCTTCAGTGGCCTCGTGAACTTCCAGTCAGGTTTTTCCTAAACCCTTCTTCTGATAAGAAGGGCATCAACCGTTTGTCCCCGGGCATATGGATGGTTATTGAGCTGATCGAAGAGGAGGCGTTACCTTTGTCCATGCCTTATGTGGTGAAGCCGGGAGATACATGGTTTCGTCTGGCAGAACGCGCAGGATTGTCTCTGGAGGAAATAACAGCACGCAATCGGAGTTTACACCCCGATCCAACTGCTTATCTAGTCCCTGGGCAGGTCGTATTTGTTCCATTCTCGCTTAAGCCTCAGGAAGTGTTTGTGCAGCGCAACAGGGAAGAGCCCTTGGTGAATACTTCTGCTCCATATGGGTATATGGAATTAATGAGGGATATTCAACATTTTCTCGTACGTTATCCGTTCGTTCAAGTAGAGTGGATCGGACACAGCGTAATGGAGCGTCCGATCCCGGTGCTGCGAGTAGGCATTGGGTCTTGTGAGGTCCATTTCAATGGCTCCTTTCACGCGAATGAATGGATTACTTCTTTGGCGCTCATGAAGTTCCTGGAGAGATTTGCCGAAGACGTCAGTCGCAAGCAAGATCACAAGAACCCCTTGAAGGATGACAAAACGTTCAAAGAGTTGTATGAGAAAGTTTCCTTGTGGGTTGTTCCTATGGTCAATCCCGATGGCGTAGAGCTTGTTCATTGTGGAATATGGCCGGGACATACATTCGGAGAACGTTTGTTGAAGTGGAATCAAGGTGATCTGAATTTCACAGGCTGGAAGGCGAACATACAAGGAGTTGATTTGAACGATCAGTTTCCTGCTTATTGGGAGGAGGAGTGTGCCCGCCGTCGTCCTTCTGCTCCTATTCCAGGTCCTCGCGACTATACGGGAATCGGTCCGCTTACGGAACCGGAGGCTAAGGCCATGGCTGCCTTCACACGTTCACGCAATTTTCAGATGGCGGTTGCTTTTCACACGCAGGGAGAAGAGATATACTGGAATTACAGAGGGATGGAGCCTGCTGCTTCCAGAAGAATAGCTTCCAAGCTTGCAAACGTCAGCGGGTACAAGTCTGTGAAGCTGGCTGGCAGCGATGCAGGATACAAGGATTGGTTTATTCAACAATTCCGTCGACCTGGCTTCACTATTGAAGCGGGGAACGGTATCAATCCGCTGCCAATTGAGCAATTCGATCAGCTTTACAGGAAAGTGGAACCGCTTATGGTGGAAGCGATGTGGCTTGCAGATGAGCATGCGTTCTTTCCTTGATTCATTTAATAGCTGCTGCAGGAGGTTCGTATGTTTAAATCATTAAGGCGTGTATGCTCCAACATTCTCACTACATTAGCTGGGGTTGCCGTTCTGTATTTCGGTTTTCCTATAACTGCTTATGCCTCTGCAAGTAAAGGCATACCGGATGCGGCCAAGAATTTAATGATTGGGGTATTTGTAGGCGGTGTGCTTGTGATGGCTGGTTTCATCTATATTGTATATCGCACCTCAAAGAAAAACCGACGTTCATAGGTTATCATGAACGTCGGATCCGTAATCCATTAGAATGGAGGGGGTTGATCATTATGCGTAAATTATTGTCTCTGCGACATTGGGCTCATGTATTCCGAAGAGTGTTTCGTCTGCTGGGTTCCAGCAAAGTACCGATACACATGAAGCTGATCTTCGTGATACCTGCTCTGTTATATTGGATATTGCCGGATGTGATGCCCTTCATGCCCATAGATGATATAGCCGTTACGATGCTGCTGATGAATTGGTTCTCTTCTCGCCTGGAAGGCCGATACGAGATCGAATAATTAATATTCCTCGGCGGGAAGTCTAATCCATCTCTTCAGGTAGCCCTGTTCCATAAGCGCCTTAACCAGAATGATCAGAATAGGCGATAATATCAATCCGGCTACACCGAATAAGGACAAGGATACGATCATGAACGACAGCATGGTGAAGGCGGATACACCTAAGGAATCCCCTGTAATCTTAGGCTCCATGATTTGTCTGACCAGTATGACGACTCCAAGCACGACAGTGAGCCAGACGGCAAGCGTTGTATTGCCAATGACGAATAAATAAATAATCCAGGGAATGAACACCGTAGAGACGCCCAAGAGAGGTAATACATCGAAAAAGGCGGCCAACAGGGAGATGGAGAATACGTTCTTCACTCCAAGCAGCAGCAAGGCCAGAAAAATAATAACAAAGGTTAGTGTGATAAGCTTCATTTGGGCTTTGAGGTAAGATACGATGCCTTTCAACACATTTTCCTTTAGGAAGAAAAAGGCGTTCTTGAACGTGCGAGGGGTTTTGTCTCCCGCCAGTCTCTTCCAGGTATCTATCTCAATGCTTAGGAAATAGGCCAGAATGATGCCGATTGTGAAATTCACTACGAAGGAAGAGAACGATGTGAGCATAGTGAAAACCCAGGCAAGGAATGCTGATGCCAGAGCGGCCCCTTTCCCTGCTATCACTTCCGAATACTCTTTGGTTTTCTCTACAATATCAACTGGGAGCAGGTCCAGCTTGGTTTGCCAGTAGGCAGTATTGTTAACGATCTGATCTTGCAAAGTCAGAGCATAGCCTGGGATTTTCTGGGATAGAGAATAAATCTGAGTGGTGAAGATCGCCCCCAGCCCAATGAATACGGCGAGAATGAGGATAATGAATATCAGGGTAGAGATTGCGGTGGCTAAGGATTTCTTTAAACCGCGACGGTTGAGAAATTTAGCAAAAGGCTCAATGATGGCGAAGATCACAAAGGCAAGGAAAATCGGCGTAGCAATGCGATACAAATAACTGAACATTAACATGAACAAATAGATGGTCAGTACCATCAGACCGATGTCAAACACGGTTTTGTAATATTTTTTGTAAAAGGAAAGCATGGGTCCACCCCTTCATCAGTTAACCCTTTTGGAGGGTCTCCCACTATTTTACATGGTACAACCTTTGAGGGCAATGTGTGTGTAAGATTAGACGATGCGAGCAAAACATGATATGATTTTGTTGACTTAAGGGACAAGGAGTGATTGGACATGGAGTGCAAAATAACGCGCAGTGCGGCAAAAGTACTGCTCAAGGAATTGGCTTTGGATGAGAATCAAGGCTTGAAGGTCAGAGTGAAAGTAGAATTCACGCATGCAGGACTTGTTCAATACGCCTTAGGATTGGATGATGTTGACGAAAACGATGAGATCGTAATGACCGATAAAGGAATCGAAGTGCTCCTGGAGCGTACAGAAAATGTATTGGACGGGGTAAAAATTGATTACTTGTACATGCCTAACGAAGGGTTCTTCATTACTAACCCGAGCAAAGGCAATCTCGGCGAATAGCAACGCTGTCGGATTCGGGAAAGGAATGCCCAGGCAATGGCCAACGATATACGGATTTGTGACAAATGCAAGCATACGAAAGTAAAGACTATGCTGACCAAGCTGCAAAGGCTGGCACCTGATACGGAAATTAAGGTCGGCTGCAAGTCCTATTGCGGTCCCTGTTCGCGTGCAGCGTTTATTTTTATTAATGGGCGTTATGTAACCGCGCCCACCGAGGACGAAGCGATTGACAAAGCTTCGAAGTATTTAAAGGCATAATCTCATAGAATGAATAGGAGCATCTGTCACCCCTATGGGTCAGATGCTCTTTGTCATTAGAACCATTAACGTGTAAGATGTGGAAACTTTCGTCCTTAAGCTTACTTTTTACCGCCGGGTCGTTTGGCTTTCTGATTGGGAGCAGGTCGGTTCCCGACTTTTCTTGCCGCAGGAGTTCGGGATAACTTGATTCTGCGGATCAAATAAAACCCGTTCAGTACACCTGCAATTCCGATAAAGGCCAGCAGGAGCTGGAGAGTAAGGGAATCCGGCTGCACAATGAAGACGATCAAACATACCACTGCGAACAAAACAGCTAACACTAACTCAATCAAAGCAAGCAGGTTCAACAGGCTGCGATTCAATTTCAGGTCACCTCTGAGCATATTCGTTATGTGTTTTAGTCTAACATACGAGCAGACCGCTATCCACATTGTCTTTTGGGACAGAAAATAAGGTGAATATCCTTGAATAACCTGTCCCTTTCCTCTTCTCACAGAACGGAATAAACTACAGTATTCCGAGTGAAGAGGAGGAAACGATATGAAACCATATCTTAATAAAAATGCTGGTGTAGCTGGTAGAGGAAGAGGCAGGGAAAGTGTTTTCTGTAGAAACGTGTGCAATTTGTTCAGTTCCGGGAGGGCAGCTTGCCGTCGAGATTGTGCGGCTTGCTGTAGACACAAAGGCATTCTATCAGCAAATGTCAAATCAAAAGGCTGCGGCTGCGGGCGCTAACCTAACCTACAGCAGTTGCGAGGGTCAGGCTCCGGAAAAAAAGCAGTGATTTTTTGTAGGAACGGGCGTATATCCATGCCGCGAATCCTCCTCATTCATATAGTGTGTAGTGTGGTAAAGCCACAGAGGAAGCATCGAAAAGAGGAGGACGGAACATGGGATATGTTGCAGGAGCAGGTGCAGGTTGTGGTATTGGTGGATTTTCATCCATCGGAATTATCTTAGTTCTTTACATCTTGCTGGTGATTATTGTTCGCCCCTTTGGATTCTGAAATAGCCTGTGAAGACTCTTTTCACAAAAGAAGATCGGTTACTCCCGGTCTTCTTTTTTTATTTCTACAAAGTATCTTATAATTTTTATTAGTAAATTAGGAAAAAAGAACGATGTCTGGTGGTGAACAATCCTGTATGCTTACGAGACAAGCATAGAATTAACGACAAACTTCGAACATTCTTGATACGGCAAACCTGGTGAAAGCCAGCGGCGCAAAACTACAGGGGCTACAGCCTACAGGCTAAGCCAGCCAGTTACCAAAGGAGGTTGGAGTTTTTTCTGTATATAGACCTATTGCGGGACGACAAATTCATAATGATAAGGAGTGATTGAACGTGTACGGAAATGCTGGTGTGATGGAGCAAGGGTTTTATTTCAAGGTAGGCGGCGATTTTTTTGGGATGTATCATACTTCGGAGGGACCGAAATTGTTTTTTAACAAAGACAAGTACAAGCTTCGGGACAATTGCTGGGATGTTGAGCTAGTAATCGGACAGAAAAACAATCTATTTGCGTTTTATTGGAAAGGTGAGATGAAGATCTCATTCCGCTGCTCCAAGCATCAGGATTTCATTTTATCCTTGTTCAATTTGCTCCAGCAGAAGTCTAGCCGCCAGCAATTGGCCTAGTTGTCTGGTTGACGGCTAACTGCATATCAATATCTTGTTGAATACATAAATGAATGACCTCTTGGAGCGATCTGCTCGGAGGTTTTTTTATTTGATCTGTCAGCAGCTTGTTACACCTTTCGTCGGACGATTAATTACTATACAATATAAGTTAGGAACCTGGGTAACGGCACGGAATGATGGAATATAATCCCTTTGGAAGGGTGCGGTTCAGCATGGGGCTATGGGGAAATTGGCGGAGGAAGACTTTCGGTAAGAAGCTGTCTGCACTACATACATGGAATGCTTGGCTTGTTCTGTTATTAACTGTCAGTGGGATCCTCCTGTTCTTCCAACCCTTTCGGGAGTTGGGGGTTGTGCGTGTACTAACCAAGGAAGCCCACATATGGCTAGGGCTTTTATCTACAGTTATTGTGTTGATCTATTTGCCCAAGATGATTCGTCATATTCGACAACTAAGAGGCAAGCCCGAGCAGCAATGGAACTTAGCTGTGGTGCTGGTCTTGCTGGTTGGTTGGATTGTCTCTGGTATTTTGTTATGGCAATTCCGCCGATTTCCGCCCATATGGAGTAATGTGGCTCTTACTTTACATGATTTAATTACTTGGGTTGGCGTTCCTTATGCGATCTTCCATTCCGTTACACGCAGCCGTTGGCTCAAGATGCGCCGTCCAGGCGCTGTAATGCAGCGCGAAACAAATGGCAATCGAGCTCAGATCCAGAATGGTGCAGCCATCGGGGAGCGTGGTGCTGCTATCCAACTGGAAACACCACGCTCTATTAGTGAAACGATCCGGGATGTATTGTATACGCGGCGGTCTTTTATTCGTTGGGGGATTGCAGGACTTTTGGTTGTATTGATCGGCCCCAAATTCGGTCGTTGGTTGTTCTCTGGCGGCGGAAGCGGGGGAGTGGATTTAAGCTCTTATGATCCGACCAAGGATGGGAATGCGATGCTGCCTGCTCCGCAGCCTTTGCCGGATTCGATCGTGCCGATTGGTGGGGGAAGCCAAGGTCAGTACCGTATTTATTCGGTAACTCCGATCCCTGCCTTTTCATCTGACAACTGGAAATTCACCTTAACCGGGCTGGTGGATAAACCGCAATCGTGGAATTGGAATGAGTTTACTGAGCTCGCTCGCAGCGTGCAGGTCAGTGATTTTCATTGTGTAACGGGCTGGTCGGTCTACAAGAACACTTGGGAAGGCATTAAACTATCCAAGCTGCTGGAGATGGCTGGCGTGCAGTCGAAGGCTCTAATGGTCAAGTTCTACTCGGGCGACGGGGTATATACAGACTCACTTACGCTGGCACAAGCTGCTCTGGACGATGTGATGGTAGCAGTTCTGCTTGACGGTAAGCCGATTCCTCAAAAGCTCGGAGGTCCTGTTCGTTTAATTGTGCCTAAGATGTATGCCTACAAATCGGTGAAATGGCTCCAGGGCATAGAGCTGATTGACGAGGTGCATATCGGGTATTGGGAAGTCCGCGGTTACGATATCGATGCTTGGGTACCGGGCTTGAGGCCTAAGAACTGGGATGCGTAGGGCGGTCGAGAATCAAGTATATCCAAAAGAATAGATTGAAGGAGCAATGTTAGAGAATGACAACAAGACCAAGCAGTGAAAATGAGTTAGATCATAATCAGAGTGAGACTGTTCATCAGGAGAATGATCTGGAGGATGTTACAACGAGTGGCCCTGGAATAGGGCTGCCTCGGGGAGGCTTCTACCTGCACGACACAAGCTCGAGGACACTAGTGGGAGATGTTCTGTTCCCGTTTGCTTATGATGAGCTTATGTGCAAAAAAGTAGGAGAGGGAGCCGCACCGGTAGTCCATCTGTGGAGACATGAGAAAGCGTTAGTGCTCGGTCTTCGAGACCGCCGTCTTCCTAAAGCGGAGCTGGGAATGAACTGGCTAAGCGCGCAAGGCTATCAAGTGGCAGTTCGCAGTTCTGGCGGGGCGGCTGTTCCCTTGGACCCGGGTGTTCTGAACATTTCGCTGGTTGTTCCCAGCACAGAGGGCAAACAGAATTTTCAAGCCGGATTCGAGCTGATGCGCCAGCTGATTGCGGAGACGCTCCAACGATTCGGTGTTGAGATCGAGACTGGGGAGGTGGAGGGTTCGTACTGCCCAGGCACATTTGACTTGGCGGTGGATGGGCGGAAGTTCTGTGGGATTTCTCAACGCAGACAGAACAAAGCTTATGTCGTCCAGGCCTTTATCCTGGTGGAAGGACATGCTGAACGAAGAGGGCATATGGTGCGTATGTTCTACGAGATGGCTGCTGATGAGGTGCTTGATGATGGTCTTAACCCGGTTAAGGAACCATCATTTCCGTATCCTCATGTTAAGCCGGCCACGATGGGAAGCTTGGTAAGCCTTGCAGCAGGCAAGGGAATTACGATGCGCACCCTAGTATTGGCCCTGCAGCAAACGATAGAGGCATGGGGCGGGATTTCCGGTCGTCATCCACAGCTTCCTGCTATGCAGGATATGCTTGGCAAGGCTGCGGAGCTCAGACAGCGTTATGATAGCTGATCTCACAGCAGCAGCGTGGTACAGCAAAAGGCATCGATCGAAGAGAATCACTCCGATCGATGCCTTTTGCTGTAAGTGGAGCTAATCATCCCAGAAAATGATGCAGGGCAGACGGAAGCTGCTGCTGCCAAAATCCCCACAGGTGTTTGCCTTCTTCCTCCAAATAAGTTAAACGAGTGCTGCGCTGCTCCAATAAGTCGCGAGTCGAGCGGTTGGCGGCCAAGAAATCGAAAGTGCCTCTTGTCGTTTCCACATTTTCCTCCTGCAAACCAATGAGCATGTACAGCTCCAGCCAAGATAAGTCCTGCTCTGAAAGCAGCCGTTCCTGGGTGCTTCCGAGGAATGCGCCTGAGAGCGCCATCACGCGTTTGAACAAATCAGGGTACTCCAGTGCCAAGTGCAGCGAGACAGTGCCGCCCAAGGAATCGCCAGCAAGTATGCGGGATTCTGGATTCTTTCGTACTGGGTAGTGTTCCTCTACAAAAGGGATCAGCTCCGTAGCGAAAAAGCGGCAATAAGCGGAGAACCGCGAGCCTTCAGGCGCATATTCCTCAGTACGCACAGCTTTATCCACGTCTACAGCAACAATGATGGCTGGCTCTAACCCTTCATCCAAAATCAAACGTGTCATAATCGTCGCCACACGTCCGAAGTTGATGAAATCTTCTCCATCCTGACAGTAAAGAACAGGATAAGTTAACAGCTCGTTATAACCTGGCGGCAGCACTATTCGTATGCTTCGTGTTTCTTGCAGGACAGCAGAGGGTAATTTTTCTTTAATAAGGGTTCGTTTGTAATAGATCGAATCATTCATAGGACAAGTCTCCTTAGTCAGTAAAAAATAGGGAGTGAAAAATAATCTTTTAGCACAAAATAATAATTGTGGCTCGACAAATTCGACAAAAAAAACAAAGTGTCACTAGCTTTTTACGAAACTGTACTATATAATGAGAGTGCCCTGTTATACTTGATATTATCAAGGAAACTGCTATGTATAAGTACAGACTCACACAGTTTTCTGAAACAGTTTATGTAATATACTATAACAGTTTATGAATGATGCAGCAAACAATACTAGTTCGAGGTGATCGTCATGAGCAAATCTTTATCCGAAGTCAGGATGGAAGAGATTCAACCGTTAACGATTCTTTCCGCTGACGGAGAAGTTATCGATCAAGCAGCTTTGCCGAATTTGAGCGATGAACAATTGCGTGAACTTATGCGGCGTATGGTATTTACGCGTGTATGGGATCAGCGTGCGGTAAGCTTGAACCGTCAAGGTCGCTTAGGATTCTATGCTCCGGTTTCAGG
>JARBUQ010000141.1 GCA_029239545.1 Paenibacillus sp. | reverse complement strand
CTGGGGTATGTTGCTTTTGGGCTTCCTTTTGTTATTCGTGATCTTGCTGCGAGACCTCTTCAAGAAACCAACGGAGCTGTATCTACACGAAGATACCATCCAGCTCAATGGATACACCATTGGAGCGGCGGAAATTAAGGTTATCATGAAAATGGGATATTTCTGACCCGTAATTGGGATACTGCCACATGGCAAACGAATCATTCCCTAAAAATGGCTTTTAGATTTTCGGAGGATTCGGATCAAGGAGTGGCGGACTTGTGGGAATGGTCCAAAACCAACCGCGTGAAAATGGTAAATCAATCGTTTCAAAGGTGGAAATAAGTCCAATAAGCGGGAAGATGATGATACCCCTCTCTTGCTCATACGGAATAGGCCGCTCCCATCGCGCAGCTCGATACGCGTGGGGCGGCCTATTCGCGTTGCTTGAACAGTTAATCGCACATTCCACAGTAGCGCCGCGCGGCGGAGGCGTGCGATTCTATAGGATGAGAGGGGTGTATAGGATGATGACCAGCATCGAATATTATGTCTCCCCGGATGGCGGAGATGAGCAGCCAGGCAGCCTTGAAGCTCCTTTCCGCACGATTGGACGCGCTCAACGCGCCGCTCGGATAGCGGCTGAAGGCGGCATGGCCGGCGAAATCACGGTCATTTGCCGGGCCGGCACCTATGAGGTGAGCCGGACGCTGATCTTCGACGAACGAGATTCCGGCCGGGACGGCTATCGTGTCCAGTACCGCGGCGCTCCTGGGGAACGGGTCGTCTGGAGCGGCGGTCAGCGGGTGACCGGCTGGGAGCGTTACAACGAATCGATCTGGCGGGCTCACTTGCCGAACGTTAGCAATGTCTGCACTTTATATAGCGAGCATGGACGCATCCCGGAAGCCCGTTATCCCGTGTCGGGCTATCTTCACACGGACGAAGCGGACCATGCGGATGCTCCATCAGCTACCAAAGGATTTCACGCAAGTAACCATGAATGGCCTCCGGTACTTAAAGCGGAGGGGTTAAAGGTCTATATTTGGCCAGGCAGCGGTGAAGCGAATTGGTTCGCGGAGACATTGCCCGTCCGCTCCTGGGATGCCGCAAGCGGGTGGGTCCAACTGGATCAGCCGGCTACATGGGGCTTAGGGGGAGGCTCGCGATATTACCTGCAAGGGTCACTCGAGCTGCTGCAGCCCGGCCAGTTCTATTGGGACCCTGCAGTGGCGAAGCTTTACTATTGGCCTTCATCGGCCCCACAGGCGCAGAATGAAACACCGGAGACTGCGATTCTCGTGGTACCGCATCTCCAGCGGCTTCTTCAGGTGTCCGGCAGTCATGCGGAGTGCCCGGTCAACGCCTTGTCTTTCGAGGACTTGATATTCGCCCATTCCGGTGCATTCCCGTTGTACCGAATGCCGTTAGGCAACGCAGAGCGGGAGGAGCATCGGGAAGGGCTAGTTTATGTGAACTATGCTGACGGCGTGGAATTTCATAATTGCCAGATCCGGCACTCGGGGACGAGCGGCTTTTTCTTGGATCGTCATGCAAGCCATATCTCCATCGTCCAATGCCGCATCGAGCACAATGGCTATACAGGAATCAACGTCTCCGGCTTCGCGCCTGGTGAGGGGGATTTCATGGACACGGCGGCGGCCTACACCAATAAGCATCATGTCATTTCGGACAATCTAATCGCCCACTGCGGCGAGCTTATCGGGCATGGCAGCGGCATCACGCTGTATCAGAGCGGCCACAACGAAGTGCTCTATAACCGGATTCGATGCACCCCCAGGTACGGTATTTCGTTAAAAGGTCTTCGTCACGGCGTTATACCGGCTACCGTTTATGGGAGTCCGGTTACATGGGAGAACCATTGGGATGCCCTCTTTACCCGGAATAACCGCATCGTAGGCAACGACATCTCGGAGGTCATGGAGGACAGCCAAGACGGGGGGTTGATCGAGGCTTGGGGGACGGGGCGGGGGAATCTGATCTCGGGCAATCGCCTGCATCACAGCGGGATCCGGTTCTCCTATGGATTCGGCATCTATCTGGATGATGCAGCGGATGATTTCACCGTAACCGGCAATCTCATCGACCACTTGTACAGCGAAGCGAAAGGGACGCTCTGGATGCTGATCTTCTCCAAGGGGATCGGCAATTGCATCCGAAACAACCTGCTGGTAGACAATCCGTTGGCTGTCGCGGCTATCGGCATGCAGGAGATGGCGGGCGAAGCCAACCGCCATGTTACGGTAGAGCATAACATGGTGCTCGACTCCGGAGCCTTGTATTATTTCGTGAATTGGAGTCCGGATCGATTGACGATGGCGGATCACAATCTATATTGGCGAAGCGGTCAGCCTTGTCTCGTTTTGGGGAAACTGCCTCTTCAGCCTCTCGGAGCCGACGGTCTCGGACGGTTCTCCTATTCTTGGACGCAATGGCGCACGCTAGCGGATGGAGCCTTTGACGCGAACACCCGGATCGCCGATCCCCGCCTCAAGCTGGACGAGGAGGGCTATCGGCTGGAAACGCCATCATCCGCTCTAAACCTTGGCTGGAGCACCCTGCCGCGGAGCTTCGGCCCGCGCAAATTTCGCTCGCTTGATTGAAGATTCCATCCATATTCCTATAGCCTAAAGCCCATCCTTGTGCCATGCTTGGGTTAGATCACCTTCAGGAAGGGGTGTTTCCATTGAAAGTGCTGCAGGACTACAAGTCGAGAAAATATTTGTTCCGCATCGTATGGTTCATCACCCTCTTCATGCTGATCCTGCTTATCTTGTCCTCCGTGGTGCTGCATTACAGCGCGGAAACCCGCATGCTGCAGATGCAGAAGGAAGCCAATCGCAAGGTCATGAACCAGATCAACTACAATGTCACTTACATGCAGGAGCTGGTCAAAAATACGGCCATGACCCTGTACAACAACAATCAGGTATATTTCTCCCTGCTGGCTAATCAGAACCAGGAACCCTTCGATGTCATCATGTCCATCAATCAGATGAATAAGACGATGGAGTCTTCCGCCTTCCTTCACTCGATCATGGCGTACAACGGCCATCTGGATCGTATCTATGCGATCGGACCGTTAGCGGCCGAGATGCAGGATCATTACATGGCGGTGGAGCTGGCTCATCGGGTGCAGAGCGAGAACAAGCTGCCGCAGATGCAGCTCATTCCCATGAACATAAGCGGCCGTCCGAATATGGTGGATTTTTTCTCCTTGATCGTTTATGAAACCTTTTTCGAGAAAAACGATCGGGAGAGCGCGCTGATTCTCAACGTCAAGCCCGAATGGATTTTCGACAATCTGCGGAATGTGAATGATTTCTCCGCACCCGACCAATCCAGCGTCTTCCTCATAGATGAAGCCGGCCATACGATCATGGGCGGGTCGGAACAGCTGCCACCGAATGATATCGAACGATTGACGCAAACGATCGCAGACGATCGTGCGGGCGTTGCTGACGAGTCCTTCGGATTCCTATCACAAGCGGTAGGGGGGCATCACGATCTGATTACTTTTATGAATATGGGGGTCGGCAACTGGAAGGCGATCAGCATCCAACCTTACAATGCGGTACTGGGCGGAATCTATAAGCTGCGTATGACCTCCATCGTCGTGATAGCGAGCTTCCTGCTGCTGGCAGGCTTCGTCTCGATCCTCGTATCCCGAAGGCTGTACCAGCCCGTAGAGCAGCTGCTGAATAGGATCCGGGACCAGTCAGGGACAGAGAGCGAGCTTCGTATGCCCGGCCACGATGAATTGGCCTTCGTCTCTCATGCCTACGGAGAGTTGTCGCGCAAGCTTCATCTGGCTACCACCGAGCAGGATCGGCACCGCAGCATTGTAAGGAATTATCATTTGCGAACGTTCATTACGAGCGGAAGCTCCTTGCAGGACCCGGATTTTCGCGAGAGCGTCAGGAAAAACGAGCTGCGTGTCGAGTTGGATTCAGCTTGCCTGCTCGTGATAGTCAAGATCGACGATTATAGCGAATTCCTGGAAAAGACGACGGCGGCGGAACGGCTGCTCATCTCCTTCGCCGTGACGAATATATCGGAGGAGGTATTGGCGCTCGGCGGATTCTTATGCGAGACGGCGGATATGAGAAGCGAGCACATGGTAATCATCGTGAGCGGAGGCAAGCTCCGGGTTCAGGGCTATGAGGGACTGCTTCCGCTCTTGGAGCGGATACAAGATGTCGTGCAGGCTTATTACAAAATCAGTTTGACTTTGACATTAAGCGATCTGATCGCCCCGCATGTACCGCTCGCGGACCATTACGATTCGGCCCTTAGGAATGCAGCCTATAAGCTCGTGTTCGGGAAAAAGGCGATCATCACCCCCGAACGGGTTGCTCCCAATCTGATGCAGCTGGATTATACGTTCCCCGCGGATCTGGAGAAGAAGCTGATGGAGTCCATCAAGATGAACGACTTGGAAGGCATGGAGTTCGCGGTGAACCGAGTCCTCCAGCATCTGTCGAACTATCATCACGATCATATCGTGCACGGCATCCTGCATCTCGTGGATGTAATCAAACGGACCATCCGGGAGATGAATCAGAATCGGGTTATCGCGGTGCCGGTGAATCTGAGCACGCTGAGCCATAAGGTGCTGGGGAAGGAGACGATCGAAGAGATCGGTGCGTTGCTGCACAAAGTATGCGGCGAGCTTCATGAGAAGCTCCAGGATACGGAGAAGGATAAAAACACGGCACTGATGGATACGATCAAGATGATCGTGGAGGAGAACTATGGGGATGCGAACTTGAGCCTTCAAGGGATTGCTTCCATGCTTCGGATGACTCCGGCTTATGTCGGAAGAATGTTCAAGATGTGCGAGCTGATCTCCGTGGCGGAATATATGAATGAGTTTCGGTTGGAACGGGCGAGAGAGTATCTGGAGACGAAGAACTTCACGATCAAGGAAATTATGGAGCTTGTGGGTTATATGAATGAGAGCACCTTTTTCAAGCTATTCAAGAAAAAGTATGGCGTAACGCCCAAGGAATACAGGCTGAAACGCAACATTGGCTGATCGGTTCGCGCAAAAAAGACGCTTGGCAACCCTTTCTGCAGGGGCTTCCAAGCGTCTTTTCTCCCTAAAAAGCAGGAATTCGCATTAAACACAGCCCATAACGGATGGATGCCGGAATTGCACAGTAGAATCAGGAAACGGCACCTGCCATGATAGGGGTACGGCAGCAATATTCCACAATTCAACCGGAGGTAGCGGGATGTCCAAACCAACTGGCGGCACAGCAGCTCAACTCTCGGATCACTCGAGGGATCCATCGACTCGCACCGCACAACAACCACAGAAGAGACCCAAGCCGCGCAGCGAGTGGCACTACTTGAAGAAAAATGCCGAGCTGCTGCTCTTATTCCTTCCCGGCGGGCTTCTAATCTTCTTATTCGCGTACACGCCCATGTTCGGCCTCATCCTGGCGTTCAAGGATTATCGGTTTGATCGGGGCATCTGGGGCAGCGAATGGGTAGGTCTGCACAATTTCAAGTTTTTTTTCATCTCGGATAGCGCGTTGACCATCACGCGCAATACGGTAGGCTACGGTTTACTTTTCATGGTGTTGACGACGCTTGCAGCGTTGCTTTTCGCGATCCTGATGAACGAGATGAACCGCAAATGGCTAAAGCTCCATCAGACCGCTCTGTTCATCCCTTATTGCCTATCTTGGGTAGTCGTAGGCTACTTGGCGCTTGCCTTTCTGGATTCGCAGCATGGCTATCTGAACCGAATCCTCGAGTGGCTGCACTTGTCCGCCCATATGTGGTACCTGGAAACGAAGCCCTGGCCCTATATCCTTACCTTCGCCACGTTGTGGAAAAATGTAGGCTTTTCCGCCCTAGTCTACTATGCCGGCATCATGGCGATCAATACGGAGTACTACGAAGCTGCCAAGATCGATGGGGCGAATCGCTGGCAGCTGGCTACTCAAGTCACGCTCCCGATGTTATCCACGTTAATTACGGTACTGCTCATTCTCTCCTTGGGTAATCTTTTCGTAGGTGATTTCGGGCTGCATTATTTTATCCCAAGTGACAGCGGCATGACGTATCCGACTACGGATATCATCGACACCTATGTGTATCGCGCCTTGAGGGTGTATGGCGATATAGGGATGTCGACGGCGATCGGATTTTTCCAATCCATCGTGGGCCTTATTATGGTGTTGATCTCCAACGCGCTTGTCCGCAAGTTCAGTGACGAGAACGCCTTGTTCTAGAGAGGAGGGTAACGGATGACCCCACATAGGCACGCTCAACCGAAACGCAGGCGCACATTTTCTGTGATGCAAGCCTTCAACCATGGCTTCTTCACCTTCGTAACCTTAGCGATGATCTTCCCGTTCCTTCTGGTCATCTCCATCTCCTTCAGCAACGAAACGTCCATTATGGAGCACGGCTACCGGCTAATTCCGACCGAGTTCACAATAAGAGCCTATTCGTATATTTTCCGTGCACCAGATTTGCTGATACGGGCCTATGGAGTCACTTTGTTTATTACGGTTGTGGGGACGCTTTTCGCGCTGCTCGTGACGGCGATGTTGGGTTATGTAACCTCGCGGCGGGATTTTCGCTACAGAGTTCCTATCACCTTTTTCATCTTCTTCACGATGCTGTTTAATGGGGGACTAGTTCCTTCGTATATCCTGATCAAGCAATATCTGCACCTGGGCAATACGATCTGGGCCCTTATCGTGCCTTACCTAATCTCGCCGTTCTACATCATGGTGATGAAAGGGTTTATGAGCAAGCTGCCCTTCGAGATTATCGAATCGGCTAAGGTGGACGGAGCGCGCGAGCTGCGCATCTTCTTCACGATCGTCCTGCCGCTGTCGACACCTGCGCTGGCTACGCTGGGCCTGTTCCTCTCCTTCGGGTTCTGGAATGCCTGGTTCCCGGCCCTGCTGTTTATCGACAATGAGAAATACGTGCCGCTCCAGCTCCTCCTTGTGCGCATGCTGCAGAATCTGGAGTATTTGACTAGCAACAACGACTTCGTCCAGCAGTTCGGCATCAACATCACAGAGCTGCCTACGTTGTCCGCCCGCATGGCGATGGCTATCCTGGCTGGGGGACCGATGGTGTTCATCTTCCCCTTTTTCCAGAAATATTTCGTGAAGGGACTCACCGTAGGTTCGTTGAAGAGCTGAAACACCGGTTTCATCTTGGGCCCTGGGGTTCTGCCAGGCTCGAAGTGGAATATAAATCGACCAAGGAGGTCAACCCATGAAAGGAAGAAAGCAAGTTTTTCTCAGTCTGCTTATGTTCAGTTTGTTCTTCGTTCTTGTACTCTCCGGATGCAGCGACAAATCCAGCGATCCCAAAGCCTCTCAGGAGCCGGCGAAATCCGCGTCTCCTACTGCTTCTGCGGCACCCGGCAAGGACCAACCCGTGGAATTGAAATATTACTTCATCGTGTACAACATGCCTACCGACCTGCAAACCGTGGAGACCGCCATTAACGATTACATCAAACCTAAGATCAATGCCACGGTCAAACTAATGCCGATCATTGAATCCGGTTACAAGGACAAGATCAATACGATGCTGGCCGCGAGCGAACCCATCGACTTGCTGTGGGCTTCCAATTGGGGAGGAGGCGATTATGACAATAAAGTAGCCAAAGGCGCCTTCCTGCCTCTGAACGATCTGCTCAACAATACGCCTAAGCTGAAATCAGAGATTCCGGCCATAGCTTGGGACGATGTGAAGGTGGATGGCAAAATCTATGCCGTGCCGAATATGCAAATCGCGGCTAAAGCCGAGGGCTTCGTCATTCAGAAGCAATTCGTGGATAAGTACAATATCGATCTGAGTAAAATCAAAAAGCAAGCCGACATCGAATCGGTGTTGAAGACGATCAAGGAGAAAGAGCCGGATATCATTCCTATCGCCTATACCAGCAATATGTTCGACTTCGGCCGACAATACGGCTATGCTCAGCAGGGTTATAAGCTCGGCGACAAGACGTATACCATCGTTGATGCGATCGACAAGCCGGAGTACCGCAGCTTCCTCGACATGGTACGCAAATGGTATGAAGCCGGGTACATTTACAAAGATGCAGGCACGATCAAGGGCGACCAGCTGAATGCGCTGCTGCAGACCGGAAAGGTAGCGGTTGAATGGAACACGACCATGAAGCCGGGCGGCGAAGTGGACGATATGAAGCGCTTCGGCGGCAATCCGGTCATCTACCACCGGATATCGGAGCCAGAGTTCACGGGCGTCCGACCTACTATGACGGCAATCAGCCGGACTTCCCAGCACCCGGAGCAAGCGCTCAAATTCCTTGAACTCACGGCGACGGATCCGACATTGTTCAATCTGTTGGCGTTCGGCGTAGAGGGCAAGCACTATACGAAGGTCGGGACCAATATGGTCAAGATCAATCCGAATGGCGGCTACAAGGAAGATATCGGATGGGTATTCGGCAATGTGCTCCTCGGCTATCTGAAGGAAGGTCAAGCGCCGGATACCTGGGAAGTCACCAAGCAATTGAACAGCTCGGCAAAGCGTCCGGAGGTATCCGGATTCAACTTCAATACGGAGTCCTACAAGACGCAGGCGGCCAATATGGATGCCGTATCCAAGCAGTACGGTCAAGCGCTGCAAAGCGGCGCCGTTGACCCGGCTAAGGTATACCCGCAATACCTGGATGCCTATAAGAAGGCGGGGTATGAATCCGTTCGCGCGGAGAATCAAAAGCAGCTCGATGCCTGGCTGAAGGCAAACGGCAAGAAATAATTTTAAGCGCATTTAGAATGAAACAGCAAGGAGTTAGGCCTCGTCTGGAGGCTTAACTCCTTTGTTGTTGGCAACTGCCGATTCCTTTTGGAGTTGAAAAAACCAATGACGGATAAAGTCGTCAAGGTTATACTGGGTTTGTGGTTAAATAGGTCAGGCAAATCGACAAAGGTCGCGATGTTTTTTTATATTCGATATGTCAAGAACAACTACAAGTTCGCTGTTTTCGGGACGTCTTTTGCTTGCTGTACAAACGGGCAGATTTGTAAAATGGCATATAGAATTATGATTTTTGTGAACGGTTCAGAAAATGATGCGGATTTTCACCCGGCAAGAAGAGAACTGACTCTGCTTCGAGAGTCATCAAGGCATTACCGCAAAATATCTATAAGGCACTCGTGGACCCGGAAGCTCTGGTTTCGTGGCTTCCGCCGAAGGGTATGAAAGGCCATATCTTCGAGTTCGACGCTCGGGTCGGTGGAGCTTATCGAATGTCCCTAACCTATATCGAAACGGACCATTCAACGCAAGGTAAGACCTCGGAACATACTGACGTCGTCAAAGGGAGATTCTTAGAGTTCGCCCCAGATGAGCGAATTGTACAGTTAGTCGAATTCCAGTCCGACGACCGGAAGGAAGATCACGACGTTGGTTTGAGGTCTAGTCTGGAGAATCTCGCCGACTATATCGAATAATCGGTCAAAAAATGTATCGTTTCAGCCTACAAATGGACGAGGTTGCCTAAAACTGTTGCATCATTCCGCTAACGGGCACGAGAGCTCAATATAAAAACCATGGGCTGCCGAAAGATCATTGACAGTCTCGCTGTGCGGGTAGGATAGTTGAACATTAAAGGGGGAGAGACATATGGAACAGTTCATAAACGAGAATTGGTACGGCAGCTATTTAGAATTTGCCATTCAATTTAGAATTAAGTTAAGTGATGATGTATTAACAGACAGTAGCGACGGCAAATTGTTTGAAGCAAGGAGGAAAGAAAGACCGTGAAATAATAGGGATAAGTAGAGATAGTCAATAAATGTTCTTGAAAGATTAATTTATGGGTATATGGATCTTCACTAACGGCTTTACTTTGTTACTGATTCCACCAGAAAATCCTATAGACTCAACTTTAATGATATTAAAAATCCGAAGAGAGGGTGATTCGGTTTGTTTATGAACTGGAGTAGATTGGCTGCTCTATTACTCTTATTAATCATTATAGTTCCTGCCCACGGATATGCTTCGAGCTCGACAGAGCAAGTTCGGGTATTTCTTAACGGCGAACAAGTGCTTTTCACCCAGTTGCCCGTTGTGGAAGAAGGGATCACCTTGGTTCAGGTTCGTCCCCTTTATGAGGCGTTAGGTTTGAAGCTGCAGTGGGATGAGGAGACGCACACGATCACAAGTACTCGGGATGATTGGAAAATTGTCATGAAGATAGATTCAAAGGAAGCAAAGGTGAATGACAGCGCCGTTACGCTGGATATTCCTCCAAAAATTATCGAAGGCAACACATTCGTGCCGCTTCGCTTTGTGGGGGAAAGTATTGGCGGAGAGGTGATCTGGGAGGAATCAACTCAACACGTAAATATCATAAATGATAATGGATATCGCGTTTACTTGGCTGTGATGAATAACGACATAGAAGAGGCGAGAAGATGGCTCGCCCAATACGGAGGCGCCGATTTTGCCAATAAATACGATGGGCTAACTTCACTTAGCATTGCAATGTATCATCACAACCACGAGATGGTGGAGCTATTGCTGTCCTACGGAGCCGATCCGAACCGCTGTTGCTATCCTCCCTTATTAAGCGCTGTATTAGACGGGGACCCTACCATCGTACAATTGCTCATCGAATATGGCGCTGACGTCAGTTTTCCTGTGCAGGGAAAAAATGCTCTTGAAGCCGCACGACAGGAGTTGGCTAAAGCAACAGATCCGAAGAACAGGGAAAAAATCGTGACGATTTTGGAAAACGGTTTAATGCAGCAAACCTCCATACTGGCGGATACATCCGCACTCATTCCGGTGAATATTGGAAAAACAGTGAATATCATTTCCGGCGAGACGGGGGATTGGGGATACCTAGATCAGAATGGGAATCTGGCCATCAAGGCTAAGTTCGCTTATGCTCTTCATTTCTCGGAGGGACTCGCTTACGCGGTAACGAAGGACGGAAGGATGTCCGGTTATATTGACCGAACCGGGAAATATGTAATTACCTTTAATGACAAGAAGAATTGGTTCCCAGGACCCTTTCATGATGGCTTGGCTCCGGTCGGTACGAATAAACAATATGGATACATAGATCGCAAAGGTGATTATGTCATAGCGCCGGAATATCAGTTCGCCGGAGACTTCTCGGAAGGATTTGCCGCTGTCCAGAAGGATCGCTTATGGGGCTTTATCGACCGAAATGGAAAGATGGTCGTGGCCCCAGAGTATGACATGGTGGACGCTTTTCATAATGGGCTTGCCTTGGTAAGAGGGAGGAAGAGCGGTTTTATAGACTCAACGGGGAAGCTGGTTATAGACTTTTCAGCCCTGGGGATTTCCGAATATGGCCGGTTTGCTGAAGAATTTGCTGCAGTACGTCAGGATGATAAAGTGGGATACATCGACCGTAACGGGAAATGGGTGATACCACCTCAATATGAGTTGGGACAGTCTTTTGATTATGGAGTAGCGGTTGTTAAGTTGGAAGGAAGTTTCGGATTAATTGATAAATCTGGAGTATTCGTGGTTAAACCCCAATATAAGTATGCCACATTCCTCTATAATGGACTTGTATTGGTACAGAAGGACGACAAGTGGGGAGTTATCGATAAAAGTGGTAAGTGGGTAATTCCTGCAGAGTACGACCGGACTGAAACATTGATCTATTTTTTTCCTCTACTTGGCTATGAGTCCTTCAATGTGGATCTGAAACGAATGACAATCCTATACAAAGGATCGCAAGTTTACTATATTATGCCAGACGGTACGACTAAAACAGTCTTAAAGAAATAGACCACTTTGGTTACCTTCCGCGAGGATAAAAAAACTGGTGTGCTTGAATACCTGACCACTACTAAAGGATGGGTATGGGTACAGCCTTAGCTGTGAACCATACAACCTGGTAAATGTACTCTTCATTCCGCTAACGAGTAATGAGAGCTAAAAATACAACCAGAACCAGGCTGCCGGTCGGCAGCCTTACTAACCTAACGGGCAGTTTTGCGCAACATTGTTGTCTTTCAAAAAAATTCAGATTTCCACTTGAACCTTACGTAACGTAATGATTTATAATGAACGTAACAGCAGGATGAAACGCGGGCCAACGGCCAAAAAAATC
>JARBUQ010000140.1 GCA_029239545.1 Paenibacillus sp. | reverse complement strand
GCATTTAAAGACTTTCGGCCGGTTGACGGAATTCTCGGCAGCTCCTGGGCGGGATTCAAACATTTCGAGCAGTTTTTTAATTCCATTTATTTCGGAAGGCTACTGCGAAACACCATTTTGCTTAGCCTGTATTCCTTGTTTTGGGGCTTCCCGGTTCCCATAATGTTCGCACTGCTGCTTAACGAATTGAAGGGCCGTTATTTCAAGCGGGTTGTTCAAACAATCAGCTATTTGCCACATTTTATTTCCATCGTTGTCATAGCAGGAGTAATCGTTGCCTTTACCCATCCAGTCGATGGCATCGTAAATATGTTTCTTGGATGGCTCGGGTTTAAGCCGATAGCGTTTATTTCTGAACCTGGCTGGTTTCGCACATTGTTTGTATCGTCGGGGATTTGGCAAAGCTTTGGCTGGGGCTCCATTATTTATTTGGCAGCCATCGCGGGTATTAATCCACAGCTATACGAAGCTGCCGATATGGACGGAGCCAAAAGACGGCATAAAATGATGTACATAACACTGCCGGGGATCCTGCCAACCATCATCATCTTATTTATTCTAAATGTCGGGAACCTCATGGATGTGGGGTTTGAGAAGGTACTGCTGCTATATAGCCCAATGACCTATGAGACCGCCGATGTAATTGGCACCTTTGTCTACAGGCGGGGAATTGTAAGCGCAGACTTCAGCTTTGCTGCAGCGATCAACCTGTTTAACAATGTGATCAACATCGTATTATTACTAACAGTAAATCAGATTAGCCGCCGGCTTTCCGATACGTCATTATGGTAGGGGGCAACTATGGTAACGATTCGTAAATCTTGGGGCGAGAGACTAGGCGATCTGTTCATCTACTCTATAATGTGGTTCGTCATTGCGATTACATTATATCCGTTCGTATATGTGTTCAGCATGTCAATCAGTGAGCCGATCCATGTCATAGAGCAGTCCGTTTGGCTGTTTCCAAAGGGCTTCTCAATTGACGCTTATCTGAGAGTTTTTGAGAATGAGCACGTCTGGAGATCTTACTACAATACAGTGTTCTACACAGTGGCCGGGACTTCGCTTAATGTAGTGCTGACTGCCTTGGCCGCTTATCCTTTGGCAAGACGAAGCTTCTCTCTCAGGCGGCCGATTATGGTGTTCATCGTGATCACTATGTTTTTTGGCGGTGGAATTATTCCGATGTTTATCCTGATTCAAGAGCTTGGGATTTACAATACCCGATGGGCCATTCTGCTTCCAACTGCTGTAAGCGCCTTTCTAATCATTATCGCAAGGACCTTCTTTCAGACGATTCCGGAGAGTCTCCATGAATCCGCCAAGCTTGATGGGGCTAATGATATCACGATTTTGCTACGCATTGTACTGCCCCTGTCCAAACCGATTTTGGCAGTACTTTCCTTATTTTATGCCGTTAATCACTGGAACAGCTTTTTTCCAGCCATGATGTATCTTCCGGATCAAACCCTTCAACCGTTGTCTCTGTATCTTATCAAAATACTGGTGCAAAATCAGGAGATTATGGTAGAAGGCGTGCTGGACTCGTTCGATCGCACCTTGTACGCCATTCAGTTGAAATACGCTATGATTATTATAACCGTCTTGCCGATTATGCTTATATATCCGTTTCTACAAAAATACTTCGTTCAGGGCGTTATGATCGGTTCTTTAAAAGAGTAAAGATAAGGGGATCTAATGAATGAAAACATATGCAATAGTAGGTACAGGCGTCCGAGCAAGATATATGTTCGCCAAACCCATTGTTGAGACCTGGAAGAACACAGCTCAGTTAGTTGGACTGTATGATTCAAACCGCATTCGTGCAGAACGATTAAGTGAAGAATGCGGCGGAATTCCCGTCTTCGACAGCTTCGCCCAGATGCTGGAGAACGCTAGGCCGGATTACGTCATTGTGGCTACGGTGGACAGTGTTCATCATGAATATATCATTCAGGCTTTGCATGCGGGGTGCGACGTAATAACCGAGAAGCCCATGACGATCGATGCGCCGAAGTGTCTCGCCATTCTGCAAGCGGAGAAGGAAACCGGAAGAAAGGTGACGGTTACCTTTAATGCACGATTCAACCCGTATATCACCCGTATCAAAGAACTGCTGCATTCTGACACAATCGGAAGCGTTACCCATGTTCATTTCGAATGGAATCTGGACCTCTCCCATGGTGCGGATTATTACCGAAGATGGCACAGGCAGCTGGAGAACAGCGGCGGCTTGCTCGTTCACAAGTCGACCCATCATTTCGACGTCATTAACTGGTGGCTGGGTAGTGAGCCAGAGCAGGTATTCGCTTACGGTGACCGTTTATTCTATGGCCCCACACGAGCGAACAGAGGAACGAGATGTCTTACTTGCAGCTATAAAAGCGAGTGCGAGTTCTACTTGAATATTGAAGAAGACTCTGTCTTAAATGCATATTACAAAGAGGCCGAATCTGATGACGGCTACATCAGGGACGGCTGTGTATTTAGCGAAGACATCAACATTTACGATACGATGTCCCTTAATGTTCGTTACCAGGACCGCGTGACATTGAATTATTCACTTATTTCCTATAGTCCCTTCGAGGGCTGGAGAGCCACCATTCACGGCACCAAGGGCAAGCTTCTAGCTGAGGTATTCACAAGCGGTTCACAGGCCAGTGAGGCTTTCCAAAACATAACGACTTATGAACATTCGGGTGAGGTTACAACCCATCAAGTAATGAAAAGAAGCGGAGGACACGGCGGCAGCGACGCATTGCTTCAGCGCACGCTCTTTCAACCCGGTGTACCCGATCCGCTCGGCCAACAAGCTGACTCACGTGCGGGTGCCTTGTCCCTTTGCGTCGGGGCGGCAGCGAATGTTTCGATTGCTGAGCAGCGTCCCGTCTTGATTAAGGAATTGCTGAAGGAGGAATGAAGCGGGGATGAAGGTCGAAGAGCTTGAGAAGTACCATCTCCACATATACAATGCCAGGGAACAATTGAAACAGCACGTTTACAAGCGCTCCGAGGAAGCCTTCCTTGAGGGAGATCTGGCCAGGGATGCGTTACAGACAACAGACGAGATTATTGCAAGGCAGGCACTCATTCGTACCGGTTTTTCCCAATGTATAGGGAATAATTCGTCCACGCATAACGGGCCATTGTCTGATGTAACTACCGGAATCATTGAATGCAGCGGCTTCCATATTGAGAATGTGAGATTTGAGTCGCGACCGGGAGTATGGGTTACGTGTAATATGTACATTCCCTCATCGTCGAGCGGACCCTCCCCTGCTATTTTATTTTTATGCGGACATCACGATCGCGGAAAGCACGATCCCGAATATCAGATTGTATGCCAGCATTTGGTTCAAGCGGGGTTGATTGTACTTGCCGTCGACCCAATGGGACAGGGCGAGCGTCTTCAGTACTATGAGAAAGAGGTTGGCAAGTCTGTTATAGGGCCAGGTGTGTTGGAACACGAATATGCGGGAACTCAGTGCTATCCTCTGGGAGACAGTCTTGCGACCTACTTTGTATTCGACGCTATGAGGGCAATCGATTATTTATGCAGCAGGGCTGAAGTTGATCCGGCGAGAATCGGTGTCACTGGCAACTCGGGCGGCGGTATGCAAGCCTCCATGGTTATGATGAGCGACCCGCGAATCGCGGCGGCTGCTCCCGCAACCTTCATTACAAGCAGGCGGGCGTTCTTATATGCCGACCGTGCTCAAGATGCGGAGCAAATATGGCCGGGCTTCTCTGCCTTAAGCTTCGACCACGAGGATATATTATTGGCAATCGCTCCGAAGCCTTTGCTTGTGCTTTCAGCCGAATACGATTTTTTTCCGATTGAGGGTACGCGTTCGACCGTTGAGAGGGTGCGGCGCTTCTGGGACGCGTTCGGGGCAGGCGAAAGTTTGCGTCTATTTACAGATAAGGCTGTACACGCCTATACCCCCCGAATGGCTGTTGAGGCGGCGACATTTTTTGCCGAACACCTCAGAGGAGAAAAACTGCAAAATTTTTCTCCTACAATCGAAGTGCTGGAGCCTTCACGGCTTTGTTCCGCGACAGATGGGCAAATTCTGGCAGATCCGTCCATTAACTCACGAGCTTGTACGATTCATGATGAAATTCATCACAAAGCCTTAAGGCTCGAACAAAATAGAAAGACCTTGCCTAAAGGAGAAACGGAGCAACTTGCGTTGAGTTGGCTCCGTAATGTCGTTCACAAGGATCGGCGAGGTTGTGAACTAAATCCGCGCTTATACATGCTGGATGCCCAAATGGAAGAATTGAGCGTATACAATGCGATGTGGAGAGCTCAGCCCGATTTGTTCAATCACGCAATGATCTTTCGCGACACCCGTCGCATAACGGAGCGTCTGCCGATCACTATTGCTGTCTGGGATGGAGGAACCCGGAGACTCCAGCCTCATTGGGCGTGGCTTCGGGAAGCCTGTGCTGCCGGAAGAAGCGTAATGGTCCTTGACGTTAGCGGATCCGGCGTGTTAATGCCGCATTCGTTCCATAACAAGGACCCGCTGAGTGTGTTTGAAGTGATCCATAAGCTGACAGTTGATTTATTCTGGCTAGGGGATAGCATGGCCGCGCTCAGAATCTTTGATGTTCTTCGAGCCCTGGATATGGCCGCCGTCCTGCCTATGACTGACAGCGAGGACATTCAGTTGTATGGGTCCGGCCGACAAGGACTTTATACACGGCTGGCCTCTCACCTTGATGGACGTGTTTCTCATATGGATTGGGAAAACTCTCTGCCGAGCGTATCATCCTTGGTCAAAGCTAAATATTACGATTCACAAAACTTAGTCAGCTTGCTGATCCCGGGCATGCTTCAGCTTTTTGATTTGCCTGAGCTGGAAGCAGCAGCGGGAACAAAGCAGCATGACGGAACCATGAGGTGACAGATGATGAATGAACAAAAGCAGGAGTGGATTGCCCGCCATTACCTTCATGGCGGAACGGTTAAGGTTACAGCGGAGAATGGTGTAATCACTGCCATAGAACAGCTTGATTCTTCCGACGTTAGTCTTAGGATATCTCCCGGACTTATAGATGCCCAATTAAATGGCATTCAGGGTGTTGATTTCAATGACCCGGAGACGACACCGGAGCAAATCCTGCTAGCTGTCCGGTACTTGCATTCTCGAGGTGTCGTTCATTTCTGCCCGACGGTCGTAACGTCCGACGAGAAAGGCATGTCCGAATGCATTCGTACGATTGCTCTCGCGTGCGAGAAGTACAAGGAAGTTGAGTATTCCATACTGGGGATTCACGTCGAAGGGCCCTATATCTCTGCTGAGGATGGACCAAGAGGCGCCCATCCCCGCGAATGTGTTCGAGATCCCGACTGGAATGAATTCACATACTGGCAGCACCTGTCTGGCAACAGAATTTGTATGCTGACCCTGGCACCAGAGCGAGAGGGCGCCATTGAATTCATCAGGTGCTTGGCGAGTCACGGTGTTGTTGCAGCGATCGGTCACACCAACGCAACGGAAGAACAAATCATGCGGGCTGTTGAAGCAGGGGCCACCATGTCGACCCACCTGGGGAACGGGGCCCACCCTGTCATTCCCAGACATCCGAACTATATCTGGTCCCAACTGGCCGAAGACAAACTGTGGGCTGGGCTGATCGCCGATGGCCATCATTTGCCTGCCTCCACCTTAAAGGCAATGATCCGAGCCAAAGGGGAGAAAGCGATTCTGGTCAGTGACGCCAACCATTTTGAAGGCTTCCCCCCAGGAAGATACCTGAAACGGAAAAGACATGAGGTCATTCTGGAGTCGACTGGGCGACTAGTGATGGCTGACAACCCAAGCATTTTCTCTGGTGCAGCGACACCGCTGAGCAAATGCGTAGAAAACACAGCTCTATTCGGAATCTGCTCGCTTGGCGAAGCCATACGCATGGCATCAGAGCGCCCGGCACAAATGCTCGGCGTTTCAGGCAACGGAACTGGGAGCTTGGCGGTCGGTGCACCAGCAGACCTTCTGCTCTATGAGAGCGATCCAGCTAACAAGCTCCATATAAGATGCACGGTATCTCAAGGTCATGTGGTTTATCAGGACCCGATGCTGCAGATTTAATGGAAGGAATCCGGGCTGAAATATAGAAAGTAATATAGCGAATCATCTCAATCTGCAAGATCGTTTTATCAACAAGAAGAGGCGGTTGAATAAAGATGCATAAACGAATTAATTTGTTTTTGGCTCTGTTTCTAGCCTTTATTCTTGTTCTGTTATTTCCTGTTTTCATTCATACTGCATTGTACAAAAATATGTATACCATCATTAAAGAGGATGCGCTTCGGTCCAACCAAGCGCTCCTGAATCAAATCAATCAGATTATTGACAGTCGGCTTCAGGAAGTCGAGCAAACGGCTGTTCAGCTTTCCTACCATCCAAAGCTGCTGCAAATCATGAATCGCAACGTAACGGTAGAGAACTGGGGCCCTACATACGAGCAGTATACGGAAATTATGGACCTTATGGTGCAGCCGTTAAACAAGAATGAGCTTATGCACGACTATTATGTTTATTTCAGACAGCATGGAACGATCGTCACACCATTTACTAAAACCGATCCCGCCACGTTTTATCGCAATTATTATACGTACCAGGAGCTTGACCAATTGGAATGGCTGAAAGCCATGTCCAAGGTCGGAGTGGATGCGGTTTATTTGCCGGCGATGGAAATAAGGGAGAATTCCTCCCGCAGTACAGAGCGATTTCTGACTTATATCCGCCCCTTCCCCGCTGCAGAAGGAGGCGCCTCTAAAGGTGCGTTAGTCATTTTGATTAAAGAAAGCCGACTAAGAGCTATGCTTGAGCATATCATAGCACCGACACAAGGAAAATTCATTATTACGGACAGTAACGGGAAGCTTCTCGCGACCTCAACGGACAATTTGCGGGATGAGGCTGCGATTCTTAACGGCCAGAACCTGCACTCGGCAGCAAATGATTTTGTTCACACTAAAGACGGCGAAGAGCTGATGATAACGTCTATTGCTTCGAAGGAGAGCGGCTGGGTCTATTATTCGCTTGTGCCCAAGACCATCTTCATGAGCAAGGTCAATCGGGTCCAGATATGGGCATTGTCCCTGCTTTTCATCTGTTTGTTCTTTGGCATTAGCGGGGCGTTTATGTTCGCTAAGATTTTTTATAAGCCCGTCCATAAGCTGGTTGGCTATATCCAAAAGAACCGCAATCTTAAGAAGGGTGAATATTCCAGTGAGTACCGACTCATAGAAGAGACCATTCTGAAATCCTGGGATTCGGAAAAACAACTGAAAAGCACCTTGAGTCGGCAGACTCCTGCCATTCAGGCTAACTTGCTAAATCGTTTGATCAAAGGTTTGGTCGATCCTGACTCTTTAAGTGCTGAAGCTTTTGCGTTTATGGGCATTCGCTTTGAATCAGAAAGGTTTGCCGTTGTTGTCATCGATATCGATGACTGCTCGGCATTTCCCGACATGGATACGGAACGTCGCTGGGCAATAGCGCGAGGTATTTTGTCGAACGTAAGTCAGGAGCTCGTGAACCAATTCCATACCGCCTATGTGCTTGAAGTGGATCGTAACAGGCTTGCATTACTGGTTAATATTAGGATCGAATCAGATCCCCATGCTATGGTGGAGCTGGAATCGGCACTGAGACAAACGAAGGAGTTCATTGCAGGAAAGTTTGGTATTTTGACCAGCCTTGGGATAAGTGCCATTCGAACCGGCTTCTACGACATCGGTTCCTGTCATAGGGAAGCCCTTCAGGCCTTGGAATACCGAATTATTACCGGGAATGGCCATATGATCCGTTACAAGGATATTCAGCACGCTGATCCTCAATATTTTTATCCCATCGATGTAGAGCTGCAGCTGATGAATTCCATCAAGAATGGAGACTTTTCTACAGCAGATCGATTATTGGACTATATTTATTCCATGAATTTTCAATCTCGCAGTATTTCGTTAGAGCTTGGAAAATGTCTTTATTTCAACATGCTAAGCACCCTGCTGAAAATATGGAATGATTTGTCCGGAAGAATCGTAATCGATGGCTTGGGTACTGAGTTTAATCCAGTGAAGCGGGTATCGGAATGCAGCACCTTGTCAGAAATGCACGAGGAGACCAAAGCCATCTACAAATCCATATGTGTATCTGTGAGCGCTGCTCAAAAGGATCCCGGGGGAAGGCTTGCAGACGATATTGCCAAATTTATCGAGAACCATTACTCGGACAATATGCTTAGCCTAAATTCGATAGCGGAGGCATTCGGACTGACGCCACAGTATGTTTCACAATATTTCAAGAAGTGGAAAGGTCAGAATTTAGCCGATTTTATGGCAAAAGTACGGGTCGAACACACCAAAAGGCTACTGCTGGACCAAGCTCTTACCCTGAATCACATTGCGGAAGCCGTCGGTTATGCAAACGATGCTGTCTTGATCCGCGTGTTTAAGAAATACGAAATGGTTACGCCGGGCAAGTATCGGGACCGAGTAAGAGAAGAGCTTGCGCTGTAGCTAGCACCCCTTACCACAAAACAATCTCGTGGCCGATCCCCTCAGGTGAGCGCGACTGCGACGGTAATGGAACTCAGCGCCGCTATTCGTTGATTTGTAGCCCCATGGTTACCCTTGCGGAACTCAGAGCCGTTATGGGCTGATTTCGAGGGGAAATGAGCCCCAATGACAGAGTATAGCGGCGCTCAGTTCTGTTTCTAGTTACTTTAGTTTGCCCTGTTCTTGAAGCAGTAAGATAGCCGTTGCTGTAAATTGCTCATTTTGTACCGATTGCAAACATAATATCGGCTTCACATACTATCTCTCCGTCTACTGTTGCAGTTCCTCTGCCTTTTGCAATTTGGCCTTTAACTCGCGTTATCTCGAATTCAAGTTGAAGCTGGTCGCCTGGTTTCACTTGACGTTTGAATCGACAGTTATCAATACCCGCTAGTAAGCCTATTCTTCCGCTATTGCTCTCCTTATTGAACAAAGCTATCCCACCTACCTGCGCTATATCGTCACATTTTTTATTCCAACGGCTCTTCTTTCCCCCTCAATCTCTGTAATTCTATCAACGAGCAGAAACGGATAACGATGTGGAATAATATGACTTAATTGCTGAATATCAAGCATCTTAAAAAACCTCCTGAGTTTTACTCGTCTAAAAGCTAATTCTACCACGAGGCGGTTGTAAAGGGTGACGAACTAATCAAGTACTGATTCAGAGGTTGAGCCTTATAAGCCCTATTAAATCCGTTATCAATACTCACTTTACTCTCACAATCAACATCAATATATGGTATTGTTATATAAAAGGGAAATATTCCTAACCGTGAATGAATTCACCATGTTTGAGAACAGATGTGTCAGAGTTGTAAAAGCACTACGCATTAATGGAAAATTGGAGGAAAACACGAATGATGATTCGAAGCAAGCTTATTTTGTTACTCTTTATATGTTTTTTTGTTAACCTGGTCATCCCCCAAGTAAATTATGCGAGTTCTCAAAGTCCAATAGTCTCTATGCTTTATAAATCCCCGCAGATAGGAAGTTTTTCAATCATTGCTTCTGGAACAACCAAAGAGGATTTAGTGGAGAACCTTACTGTCACACAATTAACCTATACCGTGAACTTGCCTTATGTAATAACACAGACTTCAATTGATTCGTATACCCTGCTCATAA
>JARBUQ010000139.1 GCA_029239545.1 Paenibacillus sp. | reverse complement strand
TGCTTACACGAAGGTGTACCAGATGACGAAGCGGCTGCAGGAAGCTGGGTGCGCACGTTTTATCAATAAAACGTGCTCCGTTTTCAGAGGCAATATCGGGACAGAATTTGATGCCATGCTTGATGCACTTGAGGCATCTTTTGGCATAGTAGTGCTTGGTTTTCCGAAAAATGGACGTACTACGTTGAATGGCATTCATTATGTACATGGTAAAAAACTGGAAGAATCCGAGTTTAGAAATGATCCTGTGCATCCGATGCGCAGCTCCAATTTGGTTGATATTTTACAATCACAAACGGACCGCCGTGTAGGACTTATTCCCATTCATATTGTAGAACAAGGTGTTTCAGTGTTAGAGGAGCAAATTGCAGTGATGAAGCAATCAGGCTTCACCTATGTCATCTTCGATGTGCGTGATCAGCAGTCACTGAAGACCATTGCGCAAGCGGTTCATGCTGAGCCGATTATTTGCGGAAGCTCAGCATTGGCCGAGGAATTGGCGTTGTTAGAAAAGCCGAATGCCCTGCAAAAGGGTGTTGCGAATAAGCTGCCAGCGCTTGGACGCTCAGCTGTTTTGTGCGCCGCAGGCAGCTTAATGCCACAAACGGCTGCGCAAATTGCCTATGCAAAAAAGCAGGGCCTGACAGCGTTGGAGCTCAATTCCTTGCTCTTGTTTGACCCAATTGAGAAACACACGCTCTGCAAGCAATTGGTCGAACAGGCGTCGAGACTTCTAAAGGACGGTCAGGACGTACTCATTCACGCCTCGAATAGTCCGCTCAAAGTGGCGGGGACGAAAGTAAAAGGCGTTGAACTCGGCTACGACAATACGGAAGTGTCCATTATCGTTTCGAATGCGCTGTCCGACGTCATACAGTCGGTCGTCAATGAGACAGGGCAGCAGCGTCTGCTCATCGCTGGAGGGGAAACGTCCGCTGCTGTCTGCGATAAGTTGGGCATTGGCGGACTGAGCATCTGGCAAGAAATTGAGCCGGGTCTACCGTCCTGTTTAACACTGCAAACGCCGCAGCGCTTTTTGGTGTTGAAATCAGGCAGCTTTGGCAGCGAACCCTTTTTCATAGAAGCTATTGAACATTTGAAACAAACATAACCTGTCTTAGGAGGAGATTGACAAATGAGTCAAACGATGGAGCAGCTTTTCGTGAAATATCCAGACTTGGAACCGTGCCGTTCATCGATTCAAGAGGCATTTGAAGCTATGAAGGTGTCGTTTGAAAAGGCAGGCAAAATGTTGCTTGCCGGTAACGGAGGAAGTGCAGCTGATTGTGAACACGTTGTGGGTGAGTTGATGAAAGGATTTATGTCGCCGCGCAAGCTACCCAAGGAGCAAAGAGACAAAATGATGCTTCATGGCGAAGATCAGGGGACGTATTTGGCTGATCATTTGCAAGGTGCGCTGCCGGCCATTTCGCTTGTCAGCCATACAGCGTTTGCAACAGCTTTCAATAACGATGTGGCGGCAGACATGGTATTCGCGCAGCAGGTATACGGCTACGGCAAGCCGGAGGATACACTCGTTGTATTCAGTACATCGGGTAACTCGGCTAATATTGTACACGCGGTGCAAGTTGCCAAAGCACTTGGTGTCTACACCATTGGTTTGACTGGGGAAGGCGGAGGCCGCTTAAAAGAACTTTGCGATGTGACGATTCGTGTGCCTTATCGTTCAACACCAGACATTCAGGAGCGTCATCTTCCAATCTACCATGTGCTATGCATGATGCTGGAGGAGGCTTTCTTCGTATGAGTCTTCTGTTAGGTGGCATTGATATCGGAGGTACGAAGTGCGCTGCGGTACTTGGGATCACTGCAGGAGAGACCGTTAACATCTTAGATAAAATAAGCTTTCCGACTCCAGCAACGCCGAATGAAGCACTTGTGCAGCTTGGTGACGCGCTAGAGCAGCTGCTGAAGCGCCATCCTGAAGGTAAGCTGCAAGCCATCGGCATTAGCTGTGGCGGTCCTTTGAGCAGTAAGGATGGCCTCGTGCTGTCGCCACCTAATTTACCTGGCTGGGACCGTATTGATGTGCTTGCCCCTTTTCGAGAACGTTTCCATGTAGCTGTCGGATTGCAAAATGACGCTAACGCCTGTGCGTTAGCTGAATGGAAATGGGGAGCCGGACGAGGTTCCCAGAATATGATCTTCTTGACCTTTGGTACCGGAATGGGTGCGGGTCTAATTCTAAATGGCCGCTTGTATGCAGGTTCAAACGATATGGCCGGCGAGGTTGGGCATATCCGTTTAGCTGAGGATGGACCTCTAGGCTATGGTAAACAAGGTTCGTTCGAAGGGTTTTGCAGCGGCGGCGGTATTGCCCGGCTGGCTCAAAAGATGGCGGAAGACTGGTTCACAGCAGGAAAATCGACGATTCTTCCACAAGCTAAGGATCAGCTCCAAGAGCTCACAACGAAAGATGTATTTGAAGCCGCGCACGCTGGCGATGAGCTGGCGATGCTGGTCATCCGTAAGGTAAGTGAGCAGCTAGGCAGAGGACTTGCGATCCTAATTGACATCCTCAATCCGGATACCATCGTCATCGGCAGTATTTATGAACGGCAGGAGTCCATGCTTGCCCCTCTTGTTATGGAGGAGCTAAAACGCGAGGCGCTGCCGATTTCACTAGGTGTTTGCGGAATTGTGCCTTCGGGTTTAAAGGATAATGTCGGAGATGCCGCCAGCTTATCCGTAGCGCTTCATGAATTTGAACAACAACGGTTATAAGGAGGCCTTCCTATGTTTCAACTAAATGAAATCGAACTTCAAAATCTAAGTTCAAGCGGCTTGCAGGATGTTCTGGGCCGTATTGGTGTTACCGTGACGCCAGATTCGGGTCCGGCATTGCCACTTCTGCGCGGAGCAAGCGAAAAGACTGCGGGAACTGATCATCTCGGTGATTACACAGAAACGAAAGTAACCTATTCGAATGAAGCAGACACAGCTGTTGTTCATTTACAGTTCCGCTGTTATGAATCCTTTGTACTGACATCGGTGCAGGGAGAAATGAAAAATGCCAACGATTTTGGCAAACAACAATGCTTTGCCGCTCAGAATGGCATCATCATTCATGCACAAGGCATGACGAATATAGATGGCTTAATGGCCAATTATCAGCATAAAGATTGGTGGACACGACCTCATTTTGACCCAAACTGGTCGACATTACCTGAACGGACACAATCTTTGCTGTGGCGTAAGGAGTCATCATTCTACCATTTGCTTCCTGTATGTGGACCTGTGTTCCGAACGGATGTGTGCGGTATGGAGGAAGGCTTGCAAATTCGCGTTTCTTCGCATCAAGGAGGAAGAACGCGCTGTGAGTCATTATCGTTTGTATTAGGTACGGGGACTGATCCTTACCAGCTTGTAGAGCGACATGTGGAAGCTGCGCTGCATACCCTTGATTATCCAACGCTGCCTCGCGCACGTAAACCCTATCCTGAAATTCTGGACTCTCTTGGCTGGTGCAGCTGGGATGCGTTCTATCATCAGGTCAATGAAGAAGGTCTGTTGGTAAAAGCCGAAGAGATGCAGGCTGCTAACTTGCCGGTGCAATGGGTGATGATTGACGATGGATGGTCACAGACGATAGACAAAAAGTTGTCCTCGTTTGAGGCGGATGTAGAGAAATTTCCCCAAGGTCTTGCGGGAACCGTCCGTCAGCTCAAAGAAAAGTATGGCATTCGTTGGGTCGGAGTCTGGCATACCATTGCTGGTTATTGGGGCGGCATTCATCCGGATAGCCCACTCGCGAAACAATTCAGCGATTATCTATACAGCAATGCCAAAGGGAGCTTAATTCCATATCCGGATGCGGGCCGTGGCTTTGGTTTCTGGCATGCTTGGCATTCCTTCTTGGAGCGTCAAGGTATTGATTTTGTAAAAGTAGACAGCCAAAGCGCCGTCTTAAACTTCACCAAGCATGAGTGGTCGATTGGTGAGGCTGCAGCTGCTGCTCATGAGGCGCTGGAAGCATCAGCGGCATTACATTTTAACAATACGATCATTAACTGCATGGGGATGGCAGCGGAAAATATGTGGCACCGTCCTAAGTCATCTGTGTCTCGCAACAGCGATGATTTCGTTCCCCAAGATCAATTTGGTTTCGCCGAGCATGCCTTGCAAAATGCTTATAATTCCTACTATCACGGTGCTTTTTATTATGGCGACTGGGATATGTACTGGACTAAGAATCATGATGATATCCAAAATGCTGTACTCCGCTCGGTCAGCGGTGGTCCAATTTATTTCAGTGATGCCCCCGGCAACACCGATGCTTCAAAAATATGGCCATTAATTTATAACAACGGAAAAATCATTCGCTGTGAGCAAACGCCGAACCCTACGGCTGATTGCTTGTTCCTTGATCCTATGAAGGAAACCGTACCGCTCAAGCTATGGAATATCGCCAAGTCATCCGGTGTCGTTGCCGCGTTCCATATAGGTAAATATACGGATTCAGTCAATGGCACAGTAGGTCCGTCCGACGTTCCAGGATTGGAAGGCGATGAGTTTGTTCTCTATGAACACTTCTCTGGTGAGATGAAGATCATGCGTCAGGGCGAACAGCATGCTTATGAGCTGAAGCCAGGTCAATGTGTACTTTACCTGATTATTCCTTCAGAGGGTGCTGTGACACCAATTGGTTTGACAAACAAGTATGTCGCAATAGATGCGGTTAGCGAAGTGAAATCGGAAGGTTCTACACGATCGCTTCAGCTCAAAGAAGGCGGTGCGTTCCGGTTCGTATCAGAGAACAGTCTTGTTTCCGCGCAGTTGAATGGCAAGGTGCTTCCTGTGTTACTTATCAGCGAACATTTGTATGAAGTAGACGTTCCGATGTTGGATGAAAAGCTGAATATTGTTCTTTCCGTATCGGAATAACACGTGCATGTGGAGGAGTGATGACATGGACAAGACGACCCAATGAGAAGCGGAAATTCCCGTATTAGCTAACAAAGGTGTTGTTATCATCGGGGGTTCTTTTGCTGGTATTGCATGCGCGGTCGAATGGCCAAGGCCGGACAACAGGTCATGATCATTGAGCCACGGACTTATTTGGGGCGGGAATTAACCGCCTCTCTTCGTCCGTGGCTTGACCTTTCTTCGCATGTTGATCGGAATTGGCCTGAGTTGATTGAGTTTGTCATGGAGCAGTCTGGTACACAAGCAGGTGCTGCTGACATGGTTCATATTCTGCTGCATCCAGATCGCCTTAAGCGGGCACTGGAAGATAAACTACTATCGCATGGTATTGAGCTCATTTATGCTTCACTTCCAGTTGCCATTGTAGGTTACGATCAGGAAATAGGTCTGGAAGGCATCGTGATTGCTAATAAAACAGGCAGTCAATTCATCCGCTGCAGCAAGCTGATTGATACAACGGAAACCGCGATATTCTCACGTCTTTGCGGTGAAACGGTGGTTGATTTTGCATCCGATGAAAAGGCAGCGGGTACGAGGCAAATCAGATTGGCGCAAGCGTTAGCGATGCTTGGAAGTCAAGCGGCCGTTCCCCTACTGATCGAAAGGATCATGGAACAGCTGCAAGGTGCTGAGCTTCCTCGCCGGACTGCGGATATGATGTATGTCCAGCTGCCGCCTGATCATGGCGCGATGCCAGATGTCGTGTACTTGTTATATTCCCTCGCGCAGACGAAAGATTCACGCAGCATTGCTGTATGGCAGCGGGTGGTTGACCTTATGCAGCCAAGGGAAGAAGACTTTACAGATACGTGGCTTGGGCTCTATTACTATGTGGATGCTATCAGCCAAGGAGCAGAGCGGTTAGGAGACAGAGGCGCTATTCCTGTTCTGGAACAGCTGCATCGTATCCCCTACTTAAATTCGCAAATGAGCACATCCACACCGCAATCCGATTACTTTCTGGAACGGAGAGCCATGCTTGAGTTGGTTATTGCCAGAGCGCTTGCCAGGTGCGGCAGTAGACTAGGTTATGAAGTGTTGGTTCAGTATGTGAGCGACGGCCGATCTCTTCTTGCAAAGCAAGCATTGCAGCAGCTGCAGACACTTAGTGGGCAATTGCTCGATAAGGATGCAGAACGCTTGCGTATTTGGCTTGATACGGAGCAGCCCTATCGCCGAACGCACCCACTCCAGCTGCAGCTTGATATTGAAACGAACAGTGAATCCATACTACGCACTTGTGAGGAGAAGAAGATATGAAGCTTCATTTGGAAGGCGATTTGCAAGAACTCGAAGCGGGACTAAGTGTTGTAAGTAAGGAGCTAGGATGCACACTCAGTCCTGACGGTTTAGTGATTCAGGTCGTCCGATCAAACGATAATCAATTGGAAGCAGGCTTTAAAGACGGGAAAGGCTGGATTCGTTATAAAGAGCCCATTCATTTTTTTCGTGCATTCGGTCTTTGGATACAGCATTACGAGAGCAGAGCCAATTTCCATCTAACGGAACATGTACGGTTTGACACCAATGGCGTCATGGTAGACGTATCACGCAATGCGGTCTTGACGGTAGGATCGGTTGAAGCGATGCTGCGAAAAATGGCAATGATGGGGCTAAACCGGCTTATGCTGTATACAGAAGATACATTTGCCGTTGAGCCGTATCCTTATTTCGGCTACATGCGGGGACGCTTTTCGGCTCAGCAATTGAAGGCTTGTGACGACTATGCTTTTTCCTTGGGTATTGAAATCGTGCCATGCATTCAAACCCTTGCCCATTTGACGGAAGCCTTGAAATGGAACTACGCCGGAGATATCCGCGATACCAGTGATATTTTGTTAGTTGGCAGTGAGAAAACATACACGTTTATTCGACATTTGATTGAGGCGGCGGCGGCTCCGTTCCGCAGTAAGAATATTCATATTGGGATGGATGAAGCCCATCAGCTGGGTCTTGGACGCTATCTGGAGCAGAACGGCTACCGCAAACGCTTTGATATCATGAATGAACACTTGAAGCATGTTGTTGATATCTGTGGTGAGTTCGGACTTTCACCGATGATTTGGAGTGACATGTATTTCCGCCTAGGCTCAAAAACAGGCAATTATTACGATTTGAACGGGCAGATTCCAGCGGATGTAATAGCCGATATGCCTACGAATGTACAGTACGTCTATTGGGATTATTACCATGATGACGAAGCTTTTTATCGTACGTTTATAGAGAAACATAGAGCTTTTGGCTCTGACCCTGTATTTGCTGGTGGGATTTGGACATGGGGCAGTGTTGCGCCCAATTACGGCAAGACTATGGCTACCACTTTAGCCGCATTGAATGCCTGTAAATCAGAAGGAGTTCGTGACGTCTTTGCTACCATGTGGGGGGACAATGGCGCGGAGACGAGTGTGTTTACCGGTTTGGCCGGCATGCAGCTTTTTGCGGAGCATGGGTATTCGGAGAAGGTGGATGAGGCGAAGCTGGCTGAACGCTTTGCTTTCTGTACCGGAGGCAATTGGGACGACTTTTTAGCCCTCAACGCCTTTGATGAAACGCCAGGTATATCCAAAAATAACATGCAGGAATCTAATCCTTCGAAATTTTTGTTGTGGCAGGACGTGTTGATCGGCTTGTATGATTCTAACGTGCAAGGACTGCCGTTAAGCGGCCATTATGCTGATTTGCAGTTGAAGATGTCGGCTGCTGTAGGAAGGAACGGGGATTGGGGCCGACTTTTCGTGTTTTATGAACAGCTGGCTGGCGTGCTGCGTGTGAAATGCGATATGGGGATACGGTTAAAAAGCGCTTATGACGCAAATGATTTGGATCAATTGGGGCGTATCGTATCGGAAATCAACTCTCTACGGGGTGCTGTAGATCATCTGCGGAAATGCCATCGCACCATATGGCTAGCCGAGAACACGCCATTCGGTTGGGAAGTTATTGATATCAGATACGGAGGCGTACTATCCCGACTGGAGACGGCACAACAGCGAATTCAAGATTATCTTTCTGGAAGCGTTAACCAGTTGGAGGAATTGGAAGAGCAGCGGCTCTTTTTCGATGCTCCGTGGGTCATGAGGGAAGGTACGCTGGGACGCGGCTCCTACCATCGCATTGTGACTGCGGGAACTTTCTCAGGGTGAGGTGGCTACTTTGTTTTTAGCTTTGGATATAGGTACAACGAACATGAAAGCAGGGGTAGCTGACGAAAATGGAAACCTGCTGGCTACGGCAATTAGGGCTAACCGGAAGCACCAGCATGCACAGGGGTATGTTTACTATGATCCACAGCATCTGTGGAACACCGTTGTCGAACTTATCAACGAAGTGGTAACTGGAGCGGGCATTCATTCTATTCGTTCCGTGGGCATAACCAGTATGGCTGAAAGCGGGCTGCTGGTTGATCGCCAAACCGGTGCAGCCAAGACGATGATTATTCCATGGTTTGAGACGTGTGCATTACCCTATGAGGCACGGATAAAAAGTGAAATTGATGCTTACGAGCAGTTTTGCCAAAGCGGACTTCACCCGTCTTTTAAGCAAGGGCTGTCGAAGCTGCTTTGGATACAGGAAACACAGCCCGAGGCGCTTGAAGGCGGTGTTTGGCTATCCGTTTCCTCCTTTGTTGCTTATTTACTTACAGGAAGGTTTACGGAAGAGGAAACACTTGCTGCCCGAACATTCGTGTATCGGATGGATAAGCAGACGTGGAATCTGCCGTTAATCCAGCATTTTGGACTTGATGAAAGTCATTTTCCAACTGTAGTTGCAACGGGGACTTTTATAGGAACCGTACTGCCTGAAGTTAGTCGAGGGCTTGGTTTAAGACCTGGAACATCCGTTTGTCTTGCCGGGCATGATCATGTATGTGCTTCCCTGACGATTGGTCAACCAGAAGTTGGGCATGTCTATAATTCCATGGGCACTGCGGAGACGCTAGTGGGGCACTTCGGCATAAGGGCGCTCGGGGAAGCCGATTATCGTTCTGGACTTGCCTTTGGACGCCATCCTTTGCCGGATCACATGTTTTGGATGGGCGGTCACTCGGCTTCCGGTGGCTCCATCGAATGGCTGCGGGATCTTTTGGATAAAGGAGATTTATCCTATTCCGAAATTCTGGGCATGTTGGACCAGGTTGCCCCTGCTCCAACGGGTATTCTGTACTACCCCTATCTGTCTGGTTGCGGCGCGCCTTCTCCGAATGCCTTGGCAAAGGCTGGCTGGATTGGACTTACTACGCGTCATAGTCGAGGCGATATGTTCAAGGCC
>JARBUQ010000138.1 GCA_029239545.1 Paenibacillus sp. | reverse complement strand
GTAGTAGCAGTAGCAGGAGCAGGAGCAGGAGCAGGAGCAGAAGCAGAAGCAGAAGCAGAAGCAGAAGCAGAAGCAGAAGCAGTAGCAGAAGCAAGAGTAAGAGTAAGAGTAAGAGTAAGAGTAAGAGTAAGAGTAAGAGTAAGAGTAAGAGTAAGAGTAAGAGTAAGAGTAAGGAGCAACTGGAGCAGGAGGAGTGGCAGGATCAGGATTAGGACCAAGAGAAAGAAACAGTGAAAGAGCAGGGGAGTGGGTAGGAGCAAGGAGCAAGGAGCAAGGAGCAACTGGAGCAGACGGACTAAAGCAGAAGATCTACAGGAATACTTGCTTTCCTGTAGATCCAGACACGTATTAACAAATGCGGGAAGTTCCGCTGCAACCTTCTTAGCAGCATTTTATATCGATCTATGCTGCTCACGGGTTAGGTGGCTTCTATTGATAATGCTCCCGTATTTGTATCCTGCAGCACCAGCTTGCCCTCGAGCTCCCGCCCTGAGCTGTCTGTCAGCTTGAGCTTGTTAGTGCGGCCTTTCTCGATCAGGCTGCGGGCCATTGGCAGGGTAAGCGACTTGCCGAAGCTGTCCTTCCAGATCACGAACTTGCAGCCCTCGCGAAAGCGGGAGCAGCCGTAGCCCTTGTGGCCGATAATAATATCGCCGCCGCAGCCGGGGCGCGGGCAAGCGGCCACGACTTGGCGCAGGTTAGCGCCTGCGCTGGCCGCCGGCTGCGCCTTAGCGCGCGCGGCTGTCGCTACCGCGGACGCGGCGGCGGGCTCGCTCGCGCGCTGGCCCAGCGCGGCAGCGTCGCCCACGGGCTCGCGCCCCGCGTCCGCGCGCGCCAGCGCTGCGCCGCTTGCGCCCGGCGCGGCAGCGCTGCCGCTCGCCGCCGGCCGCGTCCGCGCCGCGCGAGCGCCGCCAGCGCCAGCCGCGCTAGCGCTGGCCCCGCCTGCGGCGCCCCCGGCGGAGGCGCCTGCCTTGCCGCGGCCGCGCTTGGCGCCGCCGGATACTGCAGCCTCCGCCTCGAAGGAGGCCTTGGCCGCCTGCGGCTGCAGGCGGACCTTGTCCACGATGGAGCGCGTGAACTTCTTCACGTTCTCCATGAACGTCTCGTCCGATGCTTGTCCACGCGAAATTTCATGCAGCCTGCGCTCCCATTGGCCGGTCATCTCCGGCGAGGCGAGCAGCTCCACCCCTGCGCCGCGAATGAGCTCAATGGCGGACCTGCCCTTGGAGGTTATGAGGATGCGCTTGCCCTGCATCGCAACATAACCGACATTCTTCAGCCGCTCTATAATAGAAGCGCGTGTTGCTGGAGTGCCCAGACCGGAGTCTTTCATCGCTTCGCGAAGCTGCTCGTCCTCCATCTGTTTGCCCGCACTCTCCATCGCCTTGAGCAGAGTACCCTCCGTGTAGGCCTTCGGAGGCTGGGTTTCCTTCTCCTTTGCCTTGGCATCGGAGCATACAACAGGAGCATTCGGGTCCAGCGTGAACGGAGCCTCCATCAACTGCTCCTCGGCATCCCCGCCAGCTCCGCCGCTCTCGGAGCTGCTGTCTGCATCTGCGGAGCCGCCGTCTTTGTCTGCCTTCCCTTTTGCTCCGCCTTTCTTGCCGCGCGCAGATGCTTCCTCGTCACCCTCATAAACGATTTTCCAGCCCTTGCTAAGAACCTGCTTTACAATCGTCTTGAATCGCTCCTGCTCTACCTCTGTGATTACGGTATGTACCTTATATTCAGCCGGCGGATAGAAATGGGACAGGAACCTTTTGATAATCAGGTCGTACAGCTTCTGCTCATCCGCATTCAAGCTGCCCGCGCGTTTCCCTGTTGGCAATATCGCATGATGATCCTCGACCTTGTCGGGATTGCAAACACTCCTGTTGTTCACATGGACAAACCGTTTGTTGGCACCTTGAACCAGACCTGCATAATCCGTTCCTCGCAAGGCATCCAGCGTACGGTGCATCTCGGGAATGTTCTGTTCATTCACATAGTTGGAATTCGTCCGCGGGTAGGAGATGACTTTATGCTTCTCATACAAAGCCTGCGCCACATCAAGTGTTTTCTTGGCAGAAAAGGCGAACTTGGCATTCGCTTCACGCTGCAGCAGCGTAAGATCATACAGCTTCCACGGGTATTCCTTTGTATCCTTAACCTCATATTCCGCGACAACTCCGGGCTTGCCTGCGACACGTCGGACGATATCTGCAGCCTTCTCCGGATCTGTCATCCGTTCCCCCTGCCAGTTTCCCTTATAAGTAATAGCCTGCTCGCCGCCTGTCTGATCGAACCAGGCCTCCACCTCATAGAACTTCAAGGAAGAGAATGCCTCAATCTGCTTCTGTCGATCATAAACCAACGCCAGTACGGGTGTCTGAACACGTCCAACAGACAGCAGCTCTTTATGCTTGGTCGTGAAAGCCCGCGAGCCGTTCATGCCGATCAGCCAGTCTGCTTCACTGCGTGCCCTGGCTGCCTTCGTCAAGTTCTCATACTCAGAGCTGTCCTTCAACTGGTCGAAGCCTTTGCGGATCGTCTCCGGGGTAAGATCAGAAATCCACAATCGTTTGACTGGCTGCCGCAAGCGCAAATGCTGCTGGATATAGGCAAATATAAGCTGACCCTCTCGTCCTGCGTCACAAGCATTAACAATCGCATCGCAATCAACTGCAAGTGTCTTGATCACTTGAAGCTGGTCTTTCGTTTTATAGTTAGGCAGCAGCTTGAAGGAGTCGGGAATGATGGGCAGGTCGTTCAAATTCCACTTTTTATATTTATCATCATACTTATCCGGTTCGGCCAAGCCGATTAAATGTCCAATTGCCCACGTTATTACGTATTGCGAGCCTTCAAGGTGGGTACGCTTGTTAACAGCCTTAGGCTCGATCGCTGCAGCAATATTACGCCCCATATCCGGTTTTTCAGCAATAATCAAAGTTTTCACTAATGGCTCTCCAAATTCTATTCATATTCATAACAGCTGCTCTCATTACTATGATCTTAACATAAATCGACTCGAAGCGTCAGCGAGGAGTATAACAAGCAGAGCTGGCCTAAGCGGCTAATGGAGGAATAACAATGATTGAGTTCCGCAATGTGTCCAAAATATATCCAAACGGAACAATCGGATTGAACAATATCAATCTGACCATTCAGCCAGGTGAATTTGTTGTTATTGTAGGGTTGTCCGGTGCAGGCAAATCGACGCTCTTGCGTTCCATGAATCGACTTATTGATATTAGTGATGGGGACATTCTCATTGATGGACAATCGATAACGGCTGCCAAGGGGGAGCAGCTTCGCCATATGCGCCGCGGAATCGGGATGATTTTTCAGAGCTTCAACCTAGTCAAGCGTTCATCCGTTATCCGCAATGTCCTCTCAGGCCGGGTAGGGTATCATCCAACTTGGCGGACGATTCTGGGGTTGTTCCCCAAGCGGGATTATGAGCTGGCCATGGATGCCCTCGATCGGGTGAATATTGTGGAAAAAGCATACTCGCGTGCCGATCAACTGTCTGGTGGTCAGCAGCAGAGGGTGTCGATAGCACGGGCATTGGCTCAGGAGCCGACGATGATATTGGCGGATGAGCCTGTCGCATCATTAGATCCGCTTACAACAAGGCAAGTTATGGATGATTTGAAAAGAATCAATCAGGAGCTGGGGATAACAACTATCGTGAACTTGCATTTCATTGATCTTGCACGTGAATATGCAACACGTATCATAGGGCTTCGCGCAGGAGAGCTGGTCTACGATGGTCCTGTAGCTGAAGCGACAGATGAGGTGTTCTCGGACATTTATGGGCGGGACATTAAACGAGACGAACTGCTGGGAGTGAAGGAGTTATGAATACGGGCCAGTGGCCGAAAAAACCGCCCAGAACAAAGGCAATCCTGACAGCAGGGCTGCTTCTGGTGCTTTTACTGGCAAGCACGTATAAGACGGATGCCACAATGATCCAGCTGTTCATTGGCATTCCTGAGATGGGCAAATTGCTTGTAGAGATGTTCCCGCCCGATCTATCCTATCTGGATGTAGTCTGGAGGCCAATGCTGCAGACGATAAGAATGGCCGTTATCGGCACTACAGTCGGCGGTTTACTGGCGATTCCAATCGCTATTCTGGCTGCTCACAATATTACGCGATCGCCGCTTCTGAATGTTCCGGCCCGTTTGATTCTTAACCTGGTTCGTACGATCCCGGATCTGCTGTTCGCTTCCATTTTTGTGGCTATATTCGGAATAGGTCCAGTGGCAGGAATTATTGCGCTCATTTTCTTTTCCTTCGGGCTTGTTGCCAAACTGACTTACGAGTCCATCGAATCGATCGATCCAGGCCCGTTAGAGGCTATGACTGCAGTCGGTGCGAACAAAGTACAATGGATTCAATTCGGTGTAATCCCGCAGGTGAGTGCTTCATTCATGGCTTATTTTTTATATACTTTTGAGATAAATGTTCGTGCGGCGGCAGTACTGGGATTGGTTGGAGCGGGAGGGATTGGCTTGTTTTTGGATCGTTCGCTGAATCAATTGCGATATGACAGAGCGGCAACAATCATTATGCTCACACTCCTGCTTGTGCTTGCAATCGATTATATCAGTACGAGGGTAAGGAATAAGCTGTTATGAATCGTAACCGCGTGATCCCCCAACAACCTCTCAGCAAGCGGATCCGCTTCTGGCTAGTAGCGGTCTTCATACTAATCGTATATGTATGGTCGTTTACGGGCATCCCTTTCGAAGGAATCAAACAAACCGCAGGCACCGTCTCGAGAGCCATTGTACGGGGATTCATGCATCCTGACTGGGGTTTTGTGTATTTGGCGGAAGGTGAGGATCTGCTTCGAGGTTTGCTGGACACATTGGCTATCTCTATCCTTGGAACTTTTATTTCGGCTGTCCTCTGTATCCCGTTCGCTTTTTGGGCGGCCAACAATAGGAGCAAGCATCAATCCGTAACTGCAGCAGGCAAAATAATGCTCAGCTTGATTCGCACCGTTCCCGAAATTGTGATGGCAATTTTGTTCATCAAGGCAGTCGGTCCAGGCGCATTCGCCGGTGTACTGGCGCTAGGTTTGCATTCAATAGGGATGCTCGGCAAGTTATACTCGGAAGCGATTGAGAATTTGGAGCCGGGGCCGGCCGAAGCGCTTACTGCAAGTGGAGCGACTCGACTGCAGGTACTGTGGTTTGGAGTTATTCCGCAAGTGCTTCCCGAGTTTTTCTCGTTCACCTTGTACCGCTTCGAGATTAATGTGCGATCGGCTGCAATTCTGGGCATAATCGGTGCCGGAGGGATTGGGACGCCGCTTATTTTTGCGCTGGAGGCACGGAGCTGGCCTCGTGTAGCGATTATTTTGTATGGAATCATTGTAATGGTTACAATAATTGATTGGATATCCGGTTATGTGCGCAGAAAATTGGTATAATGTTGAAAAAGTATGTTTACGAAAAAACAAGACGTTCGGAGAACCGAAAGCCTTGTTGGATTTAAGAGTATCGTTTAACATAAGAGTGGACTGCTACTTTTGACCTACTTGTTCGGCGTATTCGCGGACAATGTCGAAATTGCTATCAGTAGAGGCTACGTATCCTTGATGGGAATAAACTTCAGAGATGATTTTCTTCCCTTCAGGATCTTTCCCGATATCGATGAAAGCTTGCTGTAATATGTCCCGATATGCGGTATCCATGTCGCTGCGGACACAGATTGTGTCGTTGGGGATGTTGGCTGTGAATTTCAGAACGCGTGTTTTGGCAAAAGCGTCCGGGACATCCTTCATCTGTACACGGATGTCCTGGAATACAGCAGCAGCATCGACTTCGCCATTTAATAGAGCAAGAATTGCTTTATCATGACCTTTAATCGTTATTCCAGTTACATCCTTATCAGGATCCAATCCTTCTTTCTTGAGCTCGGCAGCAGGCCAGACATAACCCGCTGATGAAGTAACATCTTGCCAAGCGACTTTTTTTCCTTTCAATTCCTTGATTGTCTTGATCGGGGAGTCGGCTTTGACAACAAGCATCGATTTGTACGTATCAACAAGCTCGGTTGTCGGTTGACCTGTTGAATCGTTGACTCCGAAACGTTGGGCTTGCAATAACACGTCGGCTGCTTTTTTCTGATCATGGGCCAGTACATAGGTGTTCGGCGGCAAAAATCCAACATTGACTTGCTTGGAAGCCATGGCTTCAATAATCGTGTTGTAGCTTGTGGAGACGGACACTTTGACTGGGATGCCGAGCTTTGCGGATAAAAGCTTTTCAAGCGGCTTCGCTTTTGCCTCAAGCGTCTCGGCATTCTGGGATGGTACGAATTGAACCTTCAATTCTTTGGGTATATAGTCTTGTGGACTTTCTTTCTCGGTGCAACCTGCCAATAGGAAAGCTGTCAGAACAACAGACAGGCTGATAACGGCGAATTGTCCTATTCTCATTTTGGAACCCCTCCTTGCTAGTAGGAAAACCTTTACTCTATAACATCTAATTCTATAAAGAGGTATATATTGACGTTGCAATGCCAATTTCTAAAATCCCTTTTCGACTAAAGGCATGGCTAAAGGAGTGATCTTGTTGACTGTGCAGGCGCCTTCAAAAATTATGCATATTACGTTGTTGGAGACGAGTGATGTTCATGGAAATATTGTACCCATTCAGTACGCGAATAATCAGGTTAATGAGGTGGGCTTAGCCAAGGTTGCTTCGGTCATTCGAATGGAACGCTCTCGCGGCGAACAGGTTATCTGGATCGATAACGGGGATCTTATTCAAGGGACTCCTCTTGCCTACCATCATGCACGACTGAATTCGGAGCCGCCGAACCCGTTGATCCTTGTCCTGAATGAGCTTGGAGTTGATGCTGCTGTAATAGGAAATCACGAGTTTAATTATGGACGGGAGCTGCTGGACAAGGCTGTACGGGAATCCCGGTTTCCGTGGATGGCCGCTAACATAGTGGATCAGCAGACGGGAGAGCCCGCTTTTGGCTGCCCGTATATCGTCAAGGTGCTGGAAGAAGGAATTCGCGTGGGGATATTGGGATTATGTACCCCTTATATCCCTAATTGGGAAGCACCCCGGCATATTGAGGGTCTTGCTTTTCTGGATGCGGTGGAGACAGCGAAGAGGTGGGTGCCCAAGCTGCGTGCTGAGGAGCGTGCGGATCTGGTCGTTATTTCGTATCATGGTGGTTTTGAACGGGATCTCGATACCGGGGAGCCGACCGAACCCTTAACAGGGGAGAATCAAGGCTATCAATTGTGCATGGAGGTGCCGGGAATTGATGTTTTGCTGAGCGGGCATCAACATAGGATGATCTCTGGCAAACGGATCAATGGAGTTATCATAGCTCAGCCTGGTTACCGCGGAGAGTATGTAGCTAAAGTAAATGTTATTTTGGAACAAAAGACTGAGACGGACGGGTGGCAGGTTAAGGAAACGGATTCAGAGCTGCTGTCGGTGAGCGGTATTGTGGCAGATGAGAAAATATTGGAACTAATCGTCAATTATGAGGAACAAACACAGCAGTGGCTGGATACTCCGATGGGGCGTGTCGAAGGGGACATGGTCGTATCGGATGTTATGCGAATTCGACTGGAGGATAGTCCGCTGATTGAATTCATTAACATGGTCCAAATGGACGCGGCCAAGACGGATATTTCTAATACCGCTCTATTCACTGACGATTCCCCGGGAATTCCTGAGAATGTGACTATGAGAGATATCGTGTCTAATTATATTTATCCCAACACGCTCAAGGTAATCCGAATAACGGGACAGGACATGCGTGAAGCGCTGGAACAAACTGCAGCGTATTTTCAGACGAGTATCGCCGGAGAAGTTGAGATTAAGGACACCTTCATGCTTCCTAAGCCTCAGCCCTACAATTATGACATGTGGGAAGGGATTCAGTACACTCTTGATATAAGAAGGCCAGAAGGCAGCCGGGTTGTCGAATTGATGTACAAGGGCGAGCCAGTTGGATTGGACAAAGAATATGACGTTGTTATGAACAACTATCGTGCAGGCGGCGGCGGAAATTACATGATGTTCCAAGGGAAGGCGGTAATCAAGGATATCCCGACAGATGTGTCGGAGCTGATCGCGGATTATATTTTGCAGCGCGGAACGATAAAGGCAACATTGAATCGGAATTGGAAGGTAATTTATTAGTGGTTCGGGGAGTGAGCAGTGAGCGGGTAAATTTGCTCCCGTCTTACTTCCAGTTGTATAAAATGAGGGGACATTTTAACCTATCTGTGTCGAAATCGTATACATCTGGAGTATGCGTCATGCTTCCAGCGGGTCACGCAGCAGAGCGTCATACTCGAGCGGGGAGTGCCCCTTCCCTATTTATACAAGGAAAAAACAAGTATAAATAAACTTTCCTATTGAGCTGTTATTTGAAACGTGAGTTAATGGAGTAGGGCGAATAAAAATAGGCTGGGTGCTGCAGCTAAAAATTTCGCTTGAAGATTTTTGCATCATTCCATATAATTGTGATGTTACTGGAAAATGGCTTACAAATTCGATTCTTGCGAAAGGAGGATGCGGTATGTTACACTTTTGGACCAACACAATCAATGAGGTGCAAGATTTTTAACTGAATACAGCCGATTCGAACCTGACACAGGATGCTAATTCAACTATATTTGACGGCATGCACGATGTGAGTAATCGTGTTTTTTTATTCCCATTTTTCGAGATACTGAATTCCAAAAATATACATAGGAGGTGAAAGGATGAAAGCGCTCAATTTTATCAACGGTTGTGTAACAGCAACATCTAATCTAGAGGAGGTTTTCATCAGTGAGTTACAAAAACGGAAAGGACTTTCTTCCGCCTAGCTTACTTAAGGAGCTGCAACAATATATTCAAGGCGAACTCATCTATGTGCCGAAGAAGGAAAAGACTCGCGCTGGCTGGGGAGAGAACAACGGAACGCGCAAGTTAATCGAGAAGCGCAATTGTGAGATATTCCATATGTATAACACCGGTTCTTCGGTTCTGGATCTGATCCAACGTTTCCATCTATCCGAAGACAGCATACGCAAAATTATTGTAAAAACCCGCGATCTCCTGCAGAACGTGGCAAAATAGACGAAAGCAGAGCCGAAATGGACTCTGCTTTCTTTTTTGAATTTTAAAAAAAGTATACGTAATCACCTAATCGAAACCGGGCTAAACTTGCCTCACCCAGCCAACCGAACAAAATAAGCAGGAAAACCGGGGCTAAACT
>JARBUQ010000137.1 GCA_029239545.1 Paenibacillus sp. | reverse complement strand
TCTTCTTACTTCTTGTCGTCTACTACTTCGTAATCGGCATCAACGACATTATCTTTCTTGTTGTCTCCACCTGGACCTGCACCAGCGCCTGGGCCACCAGCACCTTCAGCTGCTTGTGCTGCTTGCTCGTACAGCTTGACAGACAGTTGCTGAACAATTTCAGTCAGCTCTTCGGATGCTTTATTAATCGCCTCAAGGTCATTGCCCTCCAGCGCTTGCTTCAAAGTTTCTTTGGCTGCATTCGCTTTGTCGATCTCGGCTTGATCAACTTTGTCGCCCAGATCCTTCAAAGTTTTGTCCACAGAATAGATCAATTGATCCGCTTGATTGCGAGTTTCAACCGCTTCCTTGCGTTTGCGGTCTTCCTCGGCATTCGCTTCCGCGTCCTTCATCATTTTGTCAATTTCTTCATCGGTCAAGCCGCTTGAAGAAGTGATTGTAATCTTTTGGCTCTTACCTGTACCTTTATCCAAGGCAGATACGTTCACGATCCCGTTGGCATCGATATCGAAGGTAACTTCGATTTGGGGAACTCCGCGAGGTGCAGCCGGAATATCTCCTAACATGAAGCGACCTAATGTTTTGTTATCGGAAGCCATAGACCGTTCACCTTGAAGCACGTGAATTTCTACGCTTGTTTGCATATCGGCATATGTGGAATATACTTGGGATTTGCTTGTCGGAATAGTAGTGTTGCGGTCGATCATCTTAGTGAACACACCGCCAGCTGTTTCGATCCCGAGCGACAATGGTGTTACGTCAAGCAGTACTACGTCCTTCACGTCCCCAGTTAATACACCTGCTTGAATAGCTGCTCCCAGAGCAACTACTTCATCCGGGTTAACGCCTTTGTGAGGATCTTGGCCTGTAAGCTTTTTGATTGCTTCTTGCACAGCAGGAATACGAGTGGAACCGCCGACAAGCACAATTTTGTTAATTTCTTTGGCAGATAAGCCGGAATCACTGATAGCCTGACGTGTAGGACCTAATGTACGCTCTACAAGCGAAGCTGAGATCTCGTCAAATTTGGCACGTGTCAAGTTCACTTCAAGATGCTGAGGAACGCCGTCAACAACCGTGATAAACGGAAGAGAAATCGTAGTTGTCAAAACCGTCGAAAGTTCTTTCTTCGCTTTCTCGGCAGCGTCTTTAAGACGTTGAACAGCTGACTTGTCCTTGCTCAGGTCAATGCCGTGCTCTTTCTTGAATTCAGCAGCAAGATAGTCGATGATCACTTGGTCAAAGTCGTCTCCACCCAAACGATTGTCTCCGCTCGTTGCTTTAACTTCGAAGAAGCCGTCACCCAGTTCAAGAATGGACACGTCGAACGTACCGCCACCCAAGTCATAAACCAGAATCGTTTGATCTTCTGTTTTCTCAAGACCGTATGCAAGCGCCGCTGCAGTTGGTTCGTTGACGATACGCAGCACTTCGAGACCGGCAATTTTGCCTGCATCCTTAGTTGCTTGGCGTTGGCTGTCATTAAAATAAGCCGGAACTGTAATAACTGCTTGAGTTACAGTCGAGCCGAGGTAGGCTTCTGCGTCAGCCTTGAGCTTCTGCAGAATCATCGCCGAAATCTCTTGCGGTGTATAGTCATTCGAATCGATTGTAGTCTTGTGGTTCGTACCCATATGACGTTTGATGGACATTACGGTGCGATCCGGGTTAGTGATGGATTGACGCTTGGCCGTTTCACCGACAATACGCTCGCCATCCTTCTTGAAGCCAACCACCGATGGAGTGGTGCGGTTTCCTTCTACGTTAGGGATAACGACAGCTTCGCCGCCTTCCATTACTGCTACACAAGAGTTGGTAGTTCCTAAGTCAATTCCGATTACTTTACTCATGAAAGTTCCTCCTAAACAAATTTGGTTGGTATGTGGGCTTGCTCGTGCTTATTGACTGACTTTGACCATTGCTGGACGCAATACTTTATCTTTAAGAATATAGCCCTTTTGAATTTCCTCCAGGACGATTCCTTCTTCGTGATCTTCGGATTCGACTTGCATGATAGCTTGATGGTATTCAGGGTTAAAAGGTTGACCTACAGCGTTCATAGATGTTAGCCCTTCTTGAACCAGCACCTGATCCAATTGGCGGAAAATCATATCCACACCTTTCATCAGGGCGTCAAAATCCTTCACATCATGCGATGCACTCAAGGCACGCTCGAAATTGTCGACAATAGGAAGAAGCTGCTCAATCAGCTTAGCTGATGCATACTTGGCGAAATCCTCTTTCTCAAGACGCGAACGTCTGCGGAAATTATCGAAATCGGCTTGTGTACGCAAATACCGCTGATAATGCTCGTCAGCCTGCTTACGCTGCTCCTGCAGCTCGACCTCAAGCGCTGATAAGATGTGAACATCACCTGTTTCTTCAAGCGGCTGTTCTCCTTCAACAGAAGCATTAGTGCCGATGCCTTCCTGAGAATCGATTCCAGCTATTGCTTCCTCGACCGTCTCTTCCCTATTTGAACTATTAAGGTTATCTTCCTTTGATTCAGTAGTTGAATAATCGGGTTTAGTCACCTTTTAGTTCACCTCCTTTTCCTGTGCCGAATTGGCTGGTCTCTCTATTTATGATTAAACAGCTGCAGGCTCGCCAAGCTTAAGCTTGCCTTTAACCGTCATCACTCGATCTCATCTTGATAACTGTATGAATGCGCAATACTGCAGCCGCAACTTCTCCTGCCGCCAAAAGGGCATGGATCTTCACAGGTGCGGGATCTACGATTCCCTTCTCCAGGACGTCCATTAATTGGCCTGAATCACAGTCTACAGCGATACTGTCGGATTGACTCGCCAGTTGAGCTGCTCTAACTTGCTCGACATGCTCGAGCGGGTTAAATCCGGCGTTCAGCACCATCTGGGCAAGCGGCTTATGTAGCGCCTGTACGACGGCTGCGACACCGAACGCCTCCATGCCCTTGACTGTCTCGCGGTAGCGGTCAAGCTCATGCGCGACCGCTACCTCCACGGCGCCGCCTCCGGGCAAGTAGCCGCCGCGTACGGCGGCCTGCACGGCAGAGGCGGCATCGCGGGCGATGCGCGCCCGCTCGCCCACGACCTCGGCGGTGCTGCCGCCGACGAGCACGGTTGCAGCGGGCAAGCCCGCGCCGCCCGTGAGGCGCACCTGCTCGATGCGCGCGTCATACGCAAGCGTCTCGCAGGTGCCCAGGTAAGGCGCAAGCTCGGCGAGCGACTTCTTCAGCACCGTGCGGCGGATCGGCCGCGCGCCTGTGTGCTCGCAGATGCGCTGAAGCTCACGCTTGGACACCCGCTGCAGTACCACAATACCATGATCGGCGCAAAATTGCTCGGCCTCCTGATCTACACCGCGATCCACAGCAACGAAACGTACATCCAAATCCAGCAGCTTGTTCAGGTTAACCTTAAAGTCTTCCTTAAGCTGGAGGTAGCGGTGAAAACCCGCATCTGTCATCATCGCTTCTTCATCCTGCTTCTCAGGCTCCAGCGCATCATGCAGCACGAGCAGCTTCGGCAGCTGGAGCTCTATCGCCAGCATCTGCGCGTGAATCGGCTTATGCTTAAGCAGCAAGCCGGACCATACCTCGCTCACAGGTTTGTCGTGAGCGACGATCGAATCGGCCAGCCGGTATCCCTCGTCACGCAGCGTGTCGACACCCAGCCGTTCGGCCGCAGCCATCACAAGCTCGGCAAGCTGCCTGTCCTCGCGTGCAGCAACATAGGCGACCCTGTATAACATCGGGTCGCGCAGCCCTGCAAGCGGCCGGCTGCGGGCCTGCAGCATCTCTGTCGCAAGTCGGATCCCCTCCTGCAGCCCAGTCACAACCTTCGAGACCGGTACGCCGCGTGTTACTTGCGCAACGCCCTCGGCAACGAGAGCTCCGGCCAGCACCGTCGCTGTCGTAGTGCCATCGCCTACGCGCTCTTGCTGCGACTTGGCGACCTGCACAAGCATCCGCGCCGCCGGATGTGTCACGTCCATCTGCTCGAGGATCGTCGCTCCGTCGTTGGTGACGAGCACCTCGCCGCGGCTTCCAACGAGCATCGTATCCAGACCTTTAGGACCTAACGTTCCTTCGACAGCCGAGCATATAGCTCGAATCGCGCCCGCATTGTTCAATAGCGTAGCATAACGATCCTCGCCCTCTAAATTCCCCTGCTTCATACGGATTCTCTTCCTTCTTAAGCGTCTAATCCGCTACTTGTACCATCGTCCCATAAGAAGGGCCATGTCCTTGGAAAGCACATCGAGCAAGCTGATTACTTTGCCATATTCCATACGAGTAGGGCCCAGAATGCCGATCGTTCCAAGAGAATGACCGTCAATGGAATAAGATGCGGTAATTAAACTGCAATGATTAATCGCTTGAACCGTGTTCTCGGTCCCAATTCGAACCTGTATGCCATGCGTTGCTGCTGACACTAGGCGGACAAGCGTCTGGGTTTCATCGAATAGATCAAGAATCCCCTTAACCTTGCCTACATCACGGAATTCAGGCTGAGTAAGCATATTGGTTGCACCGCTTATGAAGATGCGATCATCCTCATCATGCAGCAAAACCCCTTCTATCAGTTTAACCAATTCCTCGTACTGACTCGAATAATGGCTTAATTCACTGCCGATCTCATTATACAGCTTGGATTTGAAATGAATCAGAGGTACTCCGCTCAATCGAGCATTCAGCATGTTCACAATCCGCTCGATCTCCGATATCGGAACCCCCTCCGGAATAGTGACGACCTTGTTCTCCACATGCCCGGTGTTGGTGACAACAATAGCAACAGCAGATTGATCATTCAAGGGAACGATCTGCAGATGCTTCAGCGTCGTGCTTAACAGCTCAGGCCCTAGCACGATGGACGTATAATTCGTCATATTGGACAAAATAACCGCCACATGCTGGATCGCTCGCTCCATCTCATCTAACTTCTCAGCGAAGAACAGCTTAATTACGTCCAGCTCCTGCTTCGTTAAATTGCCTCGTTTGACCAGATGATCTACATAATACCGATAACCTTTATTAGAAGGAATACGGCCAGCTGAAGTATGCGGTTGCTCAAGAAAGCCCAGTTCTTCCAGATCCGACATCTCGTTGCGAATCGTTGCCGGACTAAAGCTCACATCGTTTCGCTTGGAAATGGTGCGGGACCCGACCGGTTCAGCCGAACGAATATAGTCATCCACTATTGCGCTCAAAATCAATCTCTGACGTTCAGATAACATATTCTCGCCTCCCAACTGGATACCTGAAACATACATTCAATCTTCCATCGTTAGCACTCACCCGAAAGGAGTGCTAATTCCTATTATCAAAATACCAAAAAGAAAAGCCCCTTGTCAAGTCAGTCAAGGCGCTTCAGAACAGCTATTTCATCGCAGCAGTGCTGCTTCTTGCAATGGATGCAATCCGTCCAAACCTTTTCCGGAAAAATCTCTTTCTCTACGACCTCAAATCCGTTTTTTTGAAAAAAGGCAACCTCGTAGGTTAGAGCCATGATCTTCGGAATTCCTTCTTTACGCGCCTCATCGACCAGGAAGTCAACAACCTTCCGACCGATGCCCAGTCCCTTGTGGCCCTCTGTCACTCCGAGCGAGCGAATCTCAACCAGATCACTTCCGAGTCTGAATAACGATCCGCAGCCGACGAAGCTTCCTTCCATTTCTGCCACTACAAAAGTAGTTATATGTCTCAGTAAAGCCTCCTTCGAACGAGGCAGCATAATTCCCTGCTCTGCATATCCCTGTATAAGCTCGAATAGAGCTTCTACATCGTCCGCCACTGCTCTCCGGCAAGTTACTGTTATGTTCATCTGACATCCCACCCGTATTAGTTCATACTGAAATATGTATAAATATACATCAGTCCGTATGAATGAGCAAGCACTTTTTGACTATTTCACACAATAATGCAGTCAAGGCAGCTTAACTCAAGCCGTCCCTCAACCCTCCAAAAATTGTACAAATACATCATTTCCGAATAATAGCCCCTGCTCTGACAAACGATAACCTTGAGAGTCCGCTATCAGCAGCCCGTTGGCTGTCAAACGCCGCAGCTGTTCCGGGAATACTTCCTCCAGCTCCCGATCGAACTGCAGTCGGAAGTTATCGCGCTTCACCCCGTCCAGCAAACGCAGCCCTACCATCATAAAGTCCTCCATTGCTTCGTGCTCACTAACCTCAAATTGCTCTAACAGCGGCAATCCTTTGCTAGTGGAATCAATGTAAGGCTGCACTCCCTTAATATTCACATGGCGGCTGCCGTGCATATACCCGTGAGCTCCAGCCCCTAATCCGTAGTAGCTGTCATTATGCCAATAGGCCGAATTATGTCGGCTTTGGCGACCAGGCTTGGCGAAGTTGCTGATCTCATACTGCTCGTACCCCGCTGCCTTCAAACGCTTCATAATCGACAGGTACATCGCGAGCTCATCATCCTCGTCGGGCAGCGGCAGCTTGTTCTTGTTGAATAAAGTATGAAACAGCGTGTTCTCCTCGATCTTCAGGCTGTAGATGGAGTAATGCTGAAGATCCAGCTTGAGCGCTTTGTCGAGCGTATCTTCCATATGGGCAATCGTTTGTTTCGGCAAACCGAACATGAGGTCAATGGACAAATTATCGAAGCCCACTGCCCGCGCGTTCTCCAGGCTGCGATAGACATCGTCCGTATTATGGATGCGCCCAAGCTCAAGCAGCAGCTCGTTATCGAAGGATTGGACTCCGAAGCTAATCCGATTCACTCCGCCTTCTTTCATCGCCTGCAGCTTCTCCAGATCAGTCGTACCGGGATTAGCCTCCATCGAAAATTCAAGGTCCTCCACCCGATCCGGAAAATAAGTATTCACCAATTGGAGGAAATGGCTCATCTGATCCGGCAATAAAACCGTTGGAGTACCTCCCCCGACGAATATCGTTTTGATCCCTTCCGGGGGAACCTGTCTCACCGTAAGCTCCATCTCACGCTCCAGCGCATCCAGATAATCCATTACAGGCTGACCCTTCAGCACATACGAATTGAAGTCACAGTAGTGACACTTGTTCGTACAGAAAGGGATATGAATATAAACGGCCTTGGGCCTTGTTTCCTTTTGGATCATTTTATTTCGCTCTCCTTACTACTTCCTTTAGCGTGCAGATTCTTGGTAAAGTCCATTATGCTCTGAAAATAGACGGGGAGGCTGCAAGAGCCTCCCTTCCTGAACGATTATCGACATTATGCTTTCTGTGCTGCTCCTGCCTACTCGTCGATTTTTAGAACCGCCATAAAGGCCTCCTGAGGAACCTCTACGCTGCCCACCTGCTTCATACGCTTCTTGCCTTCCTTCTGCTTATCCAGCAGCTTGCGTTTACGCGAGATGTCTCCGCCGTAACACTTCGCTAATACGTTCTTGCGCATAGCCTTGACCGTCTCACGCGCTACAACCTTTTGCCCAATAGCAGCTTGAATAGGCACTTCGAACATTTGCCGAGGAATGATATCCTTCAGCTTCTCACATATAATACGCCCACGATTGTAAGCACGATCTCGGTGAACGATAAAGGACAAGGCGTCTACCTGCTCGCTGTTCAGAAGAATATCCATTTTGACCAATGTTGAACGTTTGTAACCCGACAGTACATAGTCGAAGGAAGCATAGCCCTTGGTACTGGATTTCAATTGATCAAAAAAGTCATATACAATCTCAGACAGCGGCATGTCGTAAGTCAGGGTAACTCTTGTTGTATCCAAGTATTCCATGTTGATGAACTCGCCGCGCTTGCCTTGACAAAGCTCCATAATTGCTCCCACATAATCATTGGGCACGATAATGGATGCTTTGACATATGGCTCTTCTACATATTCAATTTTGCCGGGTTCCGGATAGTTCGATGGATTATCGATAATCAGAACTTCACCATTCGTTAATGTTACTTTGAATATAACGCTTGGTGCCGTTGTAATCATCGGAATGTTGAATTCCCGTTCGATCCGTTCCTGAATGATTTCCATGTGAAGAAGTCCCAAGAAACCGCAGCGGAACCCAAAGCCAAGCGCCGTGGAAGTCTCCGGCTCATATTTAAGCGACGCATCATTCAGCTCAAGCTTCTCAAGCGCTTCGCGCAAATCATTATAATCCGATGTTTCAATTGGATACAGGCCGCAATAGACCATAGGGTTAATCTTGCGATATCCAGGCAGCGGCTCTGCTGCAGGACGCTTCGCTTCAGTGATCGTATCCCCGACACGCGTATCCTTCACATTCTTAATTCCTGCCACGACGAAGCCTACATCGCCAATAGTTAATTCTTCCACTACCGACATTCTAGGCTTGAACGCGCCCACTTCGATAACTTCAAAAACAGCATCAGTAGCCATGAATTTGATTTGTGTTCCTTTGCGGATCGTTCCGTCGACTACACGCACATATACGATAACTCCCTTATAGGCGTCGTAATGGGAGTCGAAGATGAGAGCCTTCAATGGCTGATCCTCTGATCCAGTAGGAGCCGGGACCTTCTGCACGACCTGCTCCAATATTTCTTTGATCCCGATGCCAGCCTTGGCTGAAGCCAGAACCGCTTCACTCGCATCCAGACCGATCACTTCTTCTATCTCATGCTTTACACGCTCCGGGTCTGCACTCGGCAGGTCGATCTTGTTGATGACCGGCAAAATCTCCAAGTTATTGTCTAGCGCCAAATATACATTAGCCAACGTCTGCGCTTCGATCCCCTGAGCCGCATCCACAACGAGCAGGGCACCTTCACAAGCGGCCAAGCTTCGGGACACTTCATAGGTGAAGTCGACATGTCCAGGCGTATCTATCAGGTTCAAAATATATTCTACACCGTCATCGGCACGATAATTCAAACGCACGGCTTGCAGCTTAATCGTAATGCCGCGTTCCCGCTCCAGATCCATCTTATCTAGCACTTGGTCCTGCATTTCACGAGAGGACAAAGCTCCGGTATATTCAAGAATACGGTCCGCTAAAGTTGACTTTCCATGGTCAATATGAGCAATAATGCTGAAGTTGCGAATTTTCTGTTGTCGTTTTAAACGATCGGACATGAGGATCCCCCTGCGTATCAAATACTTTTCATTATACCAGTATAAGAACGGCACAGCAATGTACAGGGGATTGGAACACGAATGAAATGAATATTAACCGGTTTTATATCAATTAATCAGCCCGTCAAATACACCCACTACGGTGCGAATCGTAGTATGAGCCGCGCCTTGCAGCAAATCTCCGATGCCGTTGCCAATCCGATTCACGCTTGAATCTCCTAATGCA